>JANORI010000053.1:0-9900 GCA_031415235.1 Acidobacteriota bacterium
CCGCGCAGGTCGTCGAGCGGAATCGGCGCGTAGTAGCTGCGGTCCACGCCAACGGTGCGCAGCAACGGATGACGCGCGTAGTGCCGCAGGCCCTCGCGGCCGAGCGCCGTCGTCGACAGGCCCGACGGATACACCAGTCCCGCCCAGCCCGGAAACGTCCACGAACTCGTGCCGAAGGCCAGCGCCTGGGGCAGCGCCTTCGCCAGGGCGGCGCCCCGCGCCCGTCGCGTCTCGAGCGCCTGGTCCACGGCCCGCGCGGCCGTCGTGGTGTCGTCGTCCGGCGGCTCGAAGAGCGACAACTGACCTGTCACGCCGTCCCCCGGTTGGCGGACGCGGCCTTGTCACCGGCGGCAAGACGCGGGACACTACCTCGATGCCAGTGGCTCCGCCCACCGACGCCGACGACCTGCACGTGCCGGCTGACGCCCCGGACGTGGACCTTGCGTTGTACGGGTGGGACGCAGGCTGGGCCGACGCCTTTCGTCCGTATGCGGCCGAGGGACTCACTCCGGCGCGCGTGGCTATCGAATACAACCATCTGCTGCGCCTTTATACCGCCAAAGGCGACATACGCGGCCAGCACTCAGGGAAACTCCTGCACGAGGCCGCCGGGCGGCATGCGATGGCCGCGGTGGGCGACTGGGTCGCCATTGGCGCCCATCCCGGCGAACGCAGCGCCACGATCGAGGCGGTTCTGCCCCGCCGCAGCCACTTCTCGCGCAAGGCCGCCGGCGAACTGACCGAGCAGCAGGTCGTGGCCGCGAACATCGACGTCGTCTTCATTGTGATGGGGCTCGACCGCGACTACAATCCGCGCCGGCTCGAGCGCTACCTCGTGATGGTCAGTGAGAGCGGCGCCAGGCCGCAGGTGTTACTGAGCAAGGCGGATCTGTCGGACCAGGTCGAGACGCAGCTCGAGGAAACCAGTGCCGTGGCGCCGGGTGTCGACGTCTACGCCGTGAGTGTGCGCGATGGCCGAGGCGTGGACCGTGTGCGCGCGGCGCTTCGTGCGGGGCAGACGGGCACCCTGCTCGGCAGCTCGGGCGCGGGCAAGTCCACGCTCATCAACCAGCTGCTCGGGCACCAGATGCTGGCCACCGCCGAGGTGCGCGCGCACGACTCGCGCGGCCGCCACACGACGCGTCATCGCCAGCTCGTGCCGATGCCGGGCGGCGGCCTGCTCATCGACACCCCTGGCATGCGCGAGCTGCAGCTGTGGACCGCGCCGGAGGCTCCGCAGGCAAGCTTCGAGGACATCGAGGCGCTGGCTGCCGGCTGCCATTTCACCAACTGCCAGCATCGATCGGAGCCCCGGTGCGCCGTGCGCGAGGCGCTCGCCGAGGGCCGCCTCGATGCCGCGCGCGTCGAGAGCTTCCACAAGTTGCAAGAGGAAGCCCGCACGCTCGGTGCGAAGCAGGACGTGCGCGAGCGCGTCCAGGAACGCGCTCTTGCCAAAACCATCAACCGGTCGCTGCGCCAGTTGTACCGCTCGCGCGATCGCCAGTAACCCCTCGAGAATCACAGGCCTGTGCGTCTACGTCCGCTTGACCACCACCGTCTGTCAGCGCCTGACACGCGGTCCCGATCCGCGCAGTTTGCCGAGCACGTGGCCCGGCGCCGCACGGTGCGGGACTTCGCGCCCGATCTGGTGCCGCGCGCGGTCATCGAGCACTGCCTCAGAGCCGCCGGCACGGCGCCGAGCGGCGCCAATCAGCAGCCGTGGCATTTCGTGGCGATCGGGAAGGACGCCGACCTACGGCGGCGGATTCGGGTGGCCGCCGAGGAAGAGGAGCGCGAGTTCTACGAGAAGCGCGCGCCCAAAGAGTGGCTCGACGCGCTGGCGCCGCTCGGCACCGATCCCAATAAGCCGTTCCTCGAGGTGGCGCCCTGGCTCATCGCGATTTTCGTGCGGGCTCACGGCGTCACGCCAGAAGGTGCGGTGGTGAAGCACTACTACGCCACCGAGTCGGTGGGCATCGCCACCGGGATCCTCATCACGGCGGTGCACGACGCTGGACTCGCCAGCCTCACGCACACGCCGAGCCCGATGGGATTTCTGAACACGCTGCTCGGCCGGCCGGCCAACGAGCGGCCGTTTCTGCTGCTGGTGGTCGGGTATCCCGCCGAGGGAGCGCAGGTACCAGACATCACGCGCAAGCCGCTCGAAGACATCAGCTCGTTCCTGCCGTAAGCGAGAGGTGCCCGAGCGCTCAGGCGCCGCTGGCCGCCGCGCCCCGTACCATCTCGAGACGCGCCAGGTCGCCGGCGCGCAGCGCAGCCACCGTGTCAAAGGTGCGGCCCACGTCACCGCGTGCGACGTGATCGGCGAGAGCGCGTATCGTCGGGGAGTGTTCGAGTCCGAGCGACAGCCAGCCGCCGATGCGGGTGGACTGCCGACGCAGTCGACTGGCGTCAAGCGGCCCGGCGGCGTCGCCGCCGGCGGGGAACGCGATGAGCGCAAGAGCGAGCACGGGCACGCGGCGCAGACGTGGCATCAACTGTCCTCCATGTGCCGCTCGCCATCCCCGCGTCGTGCAAGCGCGGCCACTGGTGGCACCGCACACGTGGAGTTGGACGGGAGGCGGCGTACGGGGGTGTGGCGCGCGGAGCAACGAGCCGGGGCCAGTGGCGGGACGAACCGGCGTCCGCGGCGCTACAATGCGGCGACGGAGGCGTGACGATGCGTGTGCTGGGGCTCCTGACGATCGTGCTGATGACAGCGGCTGGTGCCGCGGCGGGGCAGACTCCGCCGGCACGCCCACGCCCGGTGACGCCGACGCCGACGCGGTCCGGCGCGGCGACGGCCAAGCCCGCGCTTGCGGCCCCGGCGCCGTTTGTCGCCACCCTCGGTCTGGACCAGATGCGCAACAAGCAGGCTGTGCTGACGACCGCGCTCGGCGACATCGTGATCGATCTGCTGCCGGACCTTGCGCCAAACCACGTCGGCCTGTTCATGAAGACGGCGCAAGAAGGCGGGCTCACGGGCACCACGTTTCACCGCGTGGTGCGGCAAGGCGTTGTGCAGGGCGGCGATCCGCTCACGAAGGAGGCGACCACCCGCGGGCGCGCCGGCACCGGCGGTCTCAATCTCGTGGCGGCCGAGGGCGTGAGCACACCACACACGCGCGGCGCCGTGTCGGCCGTGATCGTGCCGGGCCGGCCTGACAGCGGCGGCACGCAGTTCTTCATCTGCATCGTGGACCAGCCGACGCTCGACGGGAAGCAGACCGTGTTTGGCCGCGTGAGCGAGGGACTGCGCGTGGCGCAGCGGATCTCGGAAGGCGCGGCCGATGACAAGGGCGCGCCGGTCGAGCCGGTCGTCGTGACGGCGGTCGCGGTTCGCGACAGGCCAGCCGACGTGGCGCCGCCGTTCTCGACCGAGCCGGTCGCGGCGCTGGCCGGGTATCGCGCGGTGCTCGAGACCTCGCTTGGCGACATCACGTTGGCGTTCACGCCCGACCAGGCGCCTGAGCACGTGCGCAACTTCCTGCGCCTGGCCGAGCTCGGTGTCTACGACGGCACGACGTGGCACCGCGTGGTGAAGGGCTTCGTCGTGCAGACGGGCATGATGTCCACGCGCCCGACCCCGCTCAGCGAAGCGCAGGAGCGGCACGTGCACCAGATGAAGGCCGAGTTCAACGACCAGCCGCACGACGTCGGCGTCGTGTCGATGGCACGGCAGGCCGATCCTGATTCAGCCAGCACGTCGTTCTTCATCGTGACCGCGCGCGCGGCGTCGCTCGACCAGAAGTACACCGTCTTCGGCAAGGTGGTGGACGGGTTGGAGGTGGCCAAGGCTATCGAGGCGGCGCCGGTCAACGGCGAGACGCCGGTGCAAACGGTGACCTTGCGGCGTGTGCGCGTCGTGACACCGTAGACTAGGACTCGTCGTCGAAGGGCAGACGCGGACCGGCGCCGGCGCGCAGCGGCCGGTCCGGCTTGTCGGTCGTCTCGGTGAGATTGTGCATGCTCACCCCGAGAAGGCGCACGGGTCGTGCCCCGGCCTCGGTCTTGTCGAGCAGCGCCAGCGCCCGAGCAGTGATGGCAGCCAGGTCGCGCGACGCGTCGGCGCTGTGGCTGCGGGTGATCGTCTCGAAGTCGCCGTAGCGCACCTTGAGGACGACCGTGCGCGCGTACCGGTGCCGCTGCTCGAGCCACGCCACCCCGTCGCCGGCCATTTCACCGATCTCGCGGCGGATCTCGTTCAGGTTCATGAGGTCGTGTTCGTAGGTGCACTCCGACCCGGAAGACTTCGACGGGCGGTCCGGCTCCACCGCGCGGCCGTCCTTGCCGTCGGCGAGATCCTTGAGCCAGTCGGCCAGCGATCCCACGATGCCGCGCAGTCCTTCGAGGTCGGCGGCGCGCACGTCTACGAGCCGCGTGATGCCGTGCTGGTGCAGCTTCCTGGCGGTCACCGGACCCACGCCCCACAACGCGTCGACGGGCAGCCCTTGCAGAAAACGCTCGACCCGCTCCGGCGCGATCACCGTGAGACCGTCGGGCTTCTGCCAGCCCGAAGCGATCTTCGCCAGAAACTTGTTCGGCGCCACGCCGGCCGAGGCCGTCAGGCCGGTGCACTCGCGGATGGACGCCTTGAGGCGCTTGGCTACGGCCACGCCGAGCGGCTCGTGCCACGCATTGTCGGTCACGTCGAGATAGGCCTCGTCGAGGGACAGGGGCTCGACCAGCGGCGTGACGGCGCGGTAGAGCGCGAAGACCTGCTGCGAGATCTGCCGGTACTTCTGGAAATCGGGCCGCACGATCACGAGCGACGGACACAGACGCACCGCGCGCGACATCGGGATGGCCGAGCGCACCCCGAAGGCACGGGCCTCGTAACTGGCGGCCGCGACCACGCCGCGCGCGTCGGGCGAGCCGCCGACGGCCACGGGCCGGCCGCGCAGCTCCGGGTTGTCGCGTTGTTCCACCGACGCGTAGAACGCGTCCATGTCGAGGTGCAGGATTCGGCGCATGGCCACGCTGTCGGCAAGCGCCCTTCGCGCCTGCAGGTAAGATAGCTCGGCGTGCCTCCCACCACCAGAACATCGCTGTCCACCGTCGCGCCGTGGCGACGCTGGCGACCTCTGGGGCCGATGGGCGCCGTCGTGCTGGCGCTGGCTGCAGGCGGGGCCTGGTACATGCGTGGGCGGCCGCCCGCGCCGCCTCGCCAAGCCCCCGCAAGCGGCGCCGGTGAGGTGCTTCGGCGCCTCGAAGGTCTCGGGCTCGGCGACGCGTTCGGCAGCTACGTCACGAGCGGGCAGGACCTTGACGGTGACGGTGTGCCCGATCTCGTCATCGGTGCGCCGGAAGACCGAGGCGGCGGCGCACAGACCGGAGCGGTCGTCGTCGTGTCGGGCCGGACCGGCGGTGAGCTGTGGCGCGCGCACGGAGATCGGGCCGGCGCGTTCTTGGGCGAGCGCGTGGCGGTCGGCCCCGATCTGGACGGCGATGGCGCGGTCGATGTGCTGGCGCGCGCGCGCGGCACGGCGGCTCGCGGCGACCGCGTCGTGGCCTTCGGGGGTCGCACTGGTGCGCCGATCCGGACGTTCACCGGCGGCTCGCCGCAAGACGAGCTCGGCACGTCCATGGCCGCGCTGCCAGATCTCGATGGCGACGGCGTTGGCGACCTCGCCATTGGCGCCCCGGCGGCCTTCGGCGCGCCGTTTGCCGGCCTGGTCCACATCGTGTCGGGCGGCACCGGCCTCGTGCTCCGCAGCCTGACCGGCCCTGGTTATGCGCAAGATCGTTTCGGATTTGCGATGGCGGTCGTGGGCGATCAGGACGGCGACGGCGTCGTGGACCTGGCGGTGACGAGTCTCGGCGGCGCCACTCGCGGCGCCAACGCGGGTGCCGTGCACGTGCTGTCGGTGATGGACGGCCGCCGGCTGCGGCGTATCGAGGGTGCCACGGCCGGGGATCAGTTCGGCCACGAACTCGCTGCCGTACCCGACATCGACGGCAACGGCCGGCCGGAGCTACTGGCTGGCAGTTTTCTGCCATCAGGCATCGGGTACGTGCAGTTGCTGGATCCCCTCACGGGTGTCGCGCACCGCGTCATTCGCGGTGCCGAGTCCGGCGACGCCTTCGGTCATACCGTGGCCCTCATCGGCGACCTCGATGGCGACGGCGTGCCCGAGTGGGCCATCGGAGCGCCTGATGCCGCGCACCCCGCCACCGGCTACGCCGCCGCGGGACGCGTGTTCATACACGCGGGCCGGGACGGCGCACGGCTCGGGGCCGTCAACGGCGACCTCGAACGCGCGCACTTCGGTTACTCGTTTGCCGAGGCTGGTGACCCTGACGGCGACGGACGGGCCGATCTGTTTGTCGGTACGGTCGTCGAAGGCGCCCGGCCTGGCCAGGCCTTGGTGGTGTCGCCCGCGCGGGCGTTGGCGACGCGACGGGCACCGGAGCGCTGACCACCATGACCCCTCGTGTGCGAATGCTCATCACCGGAGCCGCTGGCTTCATCGGTGCCGCCGTCGCGCGAGCCGCCTTGGCACGCGGCCATCAGGTGATTCGTCTCGTGCGCACGGGGTCACCGACCGCGTCGATGGGCGACGCGACGGTCGTGGCCGATCTCGGCGACGACGGCGCGGTGGCGCGGGCGCTCGACGGCATCGACGTGGTGGTCCACTGCGCGGCCTCGCTGACCGGCGGGCCTGAGGCACAGGCGCGCGACACGATCGCCGCGACCGAGACGTTGGTCGGGTGCATGCAGGCACGCGGCGTGGCTCGACTGGTGCTGGTCAGCTCGTTGGCCGTGTACGACTTCCGCGCGCCGCCGGCGGGCAGCCGCCTCGACGAATCCTCGCCGCTCGAGGCTGACGCCGGGCCGCGCGGGCCCTACGTGGGCGCCAAACTGGCGCAGGAGCGTACCGTCCAGGGCAGCGCGTCGCTCGACTGGCGCATCGTGCGGCCCGGATTGGTGTTCGGCCCGGGCCGCGGCTGGTTCTACCACCTGGGAATACCCCTGGGCGGCCGCGTGTGGCTGGCGCTGGCTGGCGGTGCCGAGTTGCCGCTCATTGACGTGGACAACTGCGCAGCGGCCGTCGTGGCGGCGGCCGAGGCCGGGCCGGGGCGCGTCATCGCGAATCTCGTCGACGATGCGCGGCCCACCCGCACCGCCTACATGACGGCGCTGGCGTCGGCGACAGCGCCGGGTGTGCGCATCGCCGACGTGCCGTGGTCGGTGCTGGCGGCCGCCGGCGCACTGGCGCACGGCGTGAGACTCACGCCGGGCATGTTGCACCCGGCCAGGCTCGCCGCCCGCTGCAAGCCGCTCACGTATGACAACGCGGTCGCCAAGGCGGCGTTTGGCTGGCGCCCCGCCATGCCCATGGCCGAGGCGTTGAGGCGCTTGCGCCAGCAGGGCTGAGGGCCAGCTAGAAGGTGCCGTCGGCCAGGCCGTCGGCGATGAAATGCCCAGCGCGTGCCGACAGCGCCATGATCGTGAGCCCGGGGTTCTGAAACGGCGAGGTCGTGAATGACGCCGAGTCGGTGACGAACACATTCGGCGCGTCCCAGCACTGATTGTGGCAGTTGAGCACCGAGGTGGCGGACCGATCGCCCATGCCGGCCCCGCCGGCCTCGTGGATGGCCGACCCGGGAAGCAGGGCGCCGTCGCGCGTGTAGACGAGCGGCCGGGTCAACTGATAGACCAGGCGGCCGACCAGGCTTTCCTTGCGCAGATGGTCGATCTCGAGGCCGCACGTGCGCGCCAGGTCCGTCAGCGTCGCGCGCATGTCGCGCACCATCGCCGCTTCGTTGTCGCCGTGCACGCACCGAATCCGCGCTACCGGAATGCCCCACGCGTCGCGTCGCGACGGATCGAGCGTGACGCGGTTGTCGGGATGCGGCAGCATCTCGCCCACGGCCATGAAGAACCAGCCGGGGTCGATGCGGCCCACCGAGCCGAGCAGCGAGTAGCCGCGCCGGAACGGCGCATCGCCGGGGCTGCCGGTGTTGCGAAAACTCGGCACGTAGATGCCCGACTGCGCGCCGAAGTCGTACGGGTCTGTGCGCGGGGCCCCTTCGACGTGATGCGGGCCGGCTTCGAAGATCATCACATGGTCGGTCAGGCCGCGCCCGAGCTGGCCCGAAGAGTTCCCGAGACCGGCCGGATGCTGTGGCGAGCGCGAGTTGAGCAGAATTCGCAACGACTCGATCGTGGATGCGCAGAGCACGATGGCGCGCGCGCGGACTTCGGTACGGGCGCCAGACTCGCGGTCGACGTACTCCACGCCAGTGGCGCGGCCGGCGCCGTCGACCAGGACCCGCGAGACGGCGGCGTCACTGCGCAAGGCGAGCCGGCCAGTGGCGCTGGCGGCGAGGATCGGCGGCGGCACCCGCTCGCCGTTGTGGCGTACGATGCGGCAGGTCGTCGCGGGGCGTCCGGGCCAATCGGCGGCCAGCCGATCGAGGACCTGGCGCTCGCTCACCGTCACGGGCAGCGGCTGGTCGTAGACGCCGTCGGGAATGCTGGGAATGCCGGCCGTGCTGCCATGCACGCCCAGAAACCGCTCGACGCGCTCGTACCACGGTGCCAGCGTCTCGTAGTCGAGCGGCCAGTCGGGTCCAACGCCGTCGACGCGAGCCGCGTGCAACTGATCGTTCCCGATGCGCAGGGCGTTGCGTCCCCACAGGTGCAGTCGGCCACCGACCTGACGTCCACGATACCAATTGAAGGGCGCGCCGGGCGCGGTGGTGTACGGATTCTGGCGGTCGTTCACGAACAGATGGCGCGTGAGCCGGCTGTACGACATGCAGCGCGCCTGCATCGCCTGTCCATCGAGGAAGGCGCGCGCGCGAGTCATGAGCTGCAGCTTGGAACGATCTTTCTCTGGCGGGGAAGGAAAGTCGCGCGCCGGATCGAGTGACCGGCCCGCTTCGAGCAGCAGCGTGGACACGCCCCGCTCCGTGAGTTCCTTTGCGGCCCAGCCGCCGGCCGCGCCCGAGCCTACGACGATCGCGTCGAACTCCTGCGGTGAGGTCACCCGCGCCTCGTGATGTAACCCCAGACCTCGCCGGCCGACCACGCCATCAGCAGCGGAAGCATGACCGGCGCGGAGCGCCAGAAGCGCGCGGCCTGGCCCCGCCTGGCGTGCGCGTCGGCGTGACGTGTGAAGAGCACGAGCGGCAGCACGGGACCGGCCACGATGAACTTGATGCGGGCCAGCGGTGACACGTTCCTGGCGCGAATGCAGCCAAACAGCCGGCCCCACTGGAAGCGCTCGGGCAGCACCTTGACCACGCTCGTGTAGGGCGTCCTGTAGTCCACGACGGCTTCGGGCGTGAGATACAGGGTCTCGCCTCGTTCGATCAGGCGCCAGTGGACCTCGGGCTCGTGGAAGCGCGCCTGCCACAGGTCACGCGTCATCTCGAGGGCGCGGCGCTTGTAGCAGACATTCACGTCCGAGACCCAGTCGCGCGGCCCGGCCGTAAACGGTGGGGCATAGCGACTGAAGTCGCAGGCGTAGAAGGCCCAATTCAGTGCATCGGACGACGCGCTCTCGATGGCGCCGCCGATGACGGCGTGCGGCAGTTCCCGGTGCAGGCGCGCCATCGTCGCGCACCAGTTGGGGCGCGCCGGCGCGCGATCTTCCAGAATTGCCACGAGTTCGCCGGTCGCGCGCGCGAGTCCGGCGGCCCGGCGACGATCGAACAGCTCGTGCTGCCCTCCGGCCGAGGCGATCGGGTGGCCAGTGGCAACCGTGCCGATGCTGAAGAACTCGACCTCTGGATACTCGGATGCGATCGCGCCGATGTCTGGACGCGAGTCGTCGTAGGGCGCGAGCAACAGCAGCCTCGGGGCGTCGACCTGGCGCCGGAGGGCGTCGAGCATGCCGCGCAACACGTCGTGGCCGTCCACGATCGTGATGATGACGCTCATCGTCACGG
>JANORI010000054.1:0-13798 GCA_031415235.1 Acidobacteriota bacterium
GCCTTGCGGACCTCTGGACCTCCTCGGAGCTGTTCACCGGCATTCGCCGCCGCACCTCGCTCGGCGGGCGCTGCGGGGAGTGCGAGATGAACGGCCACTGTGGCGGCTGCCGCGCCAGGGCCTACGGGATGACCGGCGACGTGATGGCCGAAGACCCCCTCTGCACCCACACCCCAGGCACCTTCGCCGGGTCGCCGCTGCTCCTTGCCCGCCGGCCTGTCCCCCGAAGTCTTGGCGAAGGCGGGGCGCTTCGTGGCTCTGGTCCGCCTTCGCCCCTTCGGGGCTTCGCTGAGACGCCGCCGTCGATCGAGTACGGCCCCGAATCGCCAAAGACCATCGCGTGGGACGATGCGGCCGCCGCGCGCATGAAGAAGATCCCCGCGTTCGTCCGGGGCATGGTCGTCGGGGCGGTCGAGGAGTCCTGTCGCAAGAACGGCCTCGACCGCGTGACCATCGACGAACTCGAGCGGATCCGCGCGCGGATGCCGACCCCGAAGATCTTCGGTTAGGGGCGTCAGGCCCGCGGCCAACTGCTCGGGAATGGCCTGCATGCCGGCCGCCGGCACGGCCGCGTGGCCTCTGCCGAACATCCGCAGCACGAACTCGAGCACCACACACGGCCGTCCCTCGGCCTGGAGCCGGCGCGCGCACGTCAGCCCCGCCAGCCCGGCTCCCACAATCACCACGTCGCTCATCACCGCGAGTCTCATCTGGTGTCGCGCATGCGGGGCCAGCCCGTGCCTCGCGGACTGTCGTGCGGCGGACCACGCTGAAGTCGTGGGATGATGCGCGCGTGCCCAACGACGTCGCGCCCCACAGGCTCCGGATGCGTCGCCAGATTCTGACCGACGTCCACCTCTGGGTTCCCGTGGCCGTTCTGGGGCTGGGCGTGGCGTTGCTCTGGATGCTGCCATGACGCCGCTCACGAATCAGTCGCGCCACTGGCTCGGGGTGGCGTGCGGCGTCGCGGCCGGCGCGTGGCTGGGCGCCGCCGAAGCGCCCATGAAACTCGTCACAACCGGCATGTCGCCCTTCGTGGTGTCGCTCGGCATGGTGTCGGGGGTATTCCTGGCGCGCTTCACGCTGCCGGCGCTGCTCAAGGGCACCGACTACGTCATTGCCGACGTGCGTGAACGGCCGCACCTCATCGTGTGGGCGATCGTGGCCGGCATGCTGTGGGCGGTGGCCAACGCACTCACGGCCTTTGCCATTCGCGACGTGGGTCTGTCGGTGGCCTTCCCGCTCTGGAATCTCAATAGCCTCGTGGGGCTCTTCTGGGGTTGGCTGCTCTTTGGCGAGCTGCCCGTGGCGCGCGAGCGGTCAACGGTGCGGGTGGTAGGCGGCGTGGTGGTACTGCTGACGGGCGCGTGCTTGATCACCTGGGCGTCCGCGCAGTTGGCGCCGTCGTCGAGCACCCCCGGTCGCGCGGGCGCCGGCATTCTCGCGGCGCTCGGCGCGGCCCTGCTCTGGGGCACGATGTATGTGCCCTACCGGAAGTCGTACATCAGCGGCATGAACCCGCTGTCGTTTGTCGCCATCTTCACCGTCGGCGAACTCGTGACCGCGCTGGCGTTGGCCTTTGCGTTTGGCGGCGGACCGCGCGAGGTCTACGCGCAGCTCTCCGCCGCGCGTCCCGTGCTCTTCTGGCTGTTCCTCGGCGGCTTCTGCTGGGTGCTCGGCGATCTCTTCCAGCAGTACGCCACCAAGTATGTCGGGATCGCCCGGGGCATTCCGCTCTCGAACACGAACCAGCTCTGGGGGCTGGCCTGGGGCGTGCTGGTGTTCGGCGAACTGCAGGGTATGGGCACGACGGGCCAGGTCATGATTGTGGCGGGCTCGGCGCTGATGGCGCTCGGCGCGTTGGCCATCAGTCTGGCGGCGGCGCCCCAGCAGGAGTTGCACGCGGGGGAGGCCGCGGTGGACCGCGAATGCGAGCGCTACGGCCTATCGCGCGACCGCGTGCGGGCGTCGATGCGGGGCGAGGATCCGCTGGCCGCCACCCACAACACCCGTCGCTGGTGGGAATGGCTGATGGCGGCCACCGCGCTCGGCATCGCCGTCTGGCTGGCCACCGCCGTCAGGCCGCTGGCTGTAGTGGTCAGCGGGGCCTGGATCGCCGCCCTCGTCACCGTCACGGTCGCCATCCTTGTCGGCAGCGGCCTGCTGCTGTGGCGGCGCACCCGGTTCTCGTAACCCCGACCGATCCGTCCGCTTCAACAGCGCCTCTCGGACGCTGGGAGGCCGCGGGATAATCCCCGGGCCCAGGGGCATTATCCCCAGCCGGCACCTTCACAGCATAAACCAAGAGGAAATCATCGACTCGCTCTCAAGCACGGGTACGGAAGCTGAAGGCGCTCGTTGACGACGGCCTGCTGACGCCCGAGGAGTTCGCGGCCAGGAAGAAACAGGTGGCGTCCTGATCGCGCGTGTCAGTAGCTGGCATCTCGTGCGAGAATCGGCGCCTATGGCCCGCACCCTTGTCGCCCTCGCCGCTGCCTGCCTCGTGGTTCTGCTGGATATCGCCACGCCGCGGGCGGCCGACGACGGGCAGCGCCTGCTCACGATTGACCACTACGTGCGGGTCACCTCGAACGTGCCGGCGACCAGTGGCCAGCTCACGCAGATCTACGTGCGCGAGCGGGTCACGGCCGGCGTGGCGCTCCGGGGCGCGCCCGCGCCCGACAAGGTCGTGCTGTTCGTGCACGGCGCCGGCACGCCGGCAGAAGTGGCCTTCGACACGCCCATTGGCGACCACAGCTGGATGGCTTTTCTGGCCACGGCCGGCTTCGACGTGTTCTCGATGGACACGACCGGCTATGGGCGCTCCACGCGGCCGGCCCCGATGAACGATCCCTGCAACCTGGCCGAGGCGCAGCAGGCGCAGTTCGTGCCTAGTCTGATTCCGGCGCCGTGCAAGCCTTCGTATCCGGGTCAGCTCACGAGCCTGGCGTCGGACTGGCACGACATCGACGCCGCCGTCGACCACATCCGGAAGGTGCGCGGCGTGCAGAAGGTCAGCCTCGTGGCGTGGTCGCTCGGCGGTCCGCGCGCGGGCGGCTATGCGGCGCAGCATCCAGGCAAGGTACACCGCATGGTGCTCTTTGCGCCCGCCTACAATCGCGCGGCCGCAGCCACGGCGCCGGCGCTGCCGAATCCCGGCGTGGTCTTCAACACGCAGTCCCGCAGCGAGTTCATCGCCAACTGGGACCGCCAGGTGGGCTGCGCGAATCAGTACGAGCCGGCCGTGCGCGACGCGGTCTGGGCCGAGATGCTTGCCTCCGACCCGGTCGGCGCCACGTGGGGCACGGGCGTGCGGCGCGCGCCCTCGACGACGACCTGGGGCTGGAATGCCGCGGCCATTGGCGGCACCAGGATCCCGACGATGATCGTCGCCGGCGTGCTCGACAAGCAGGTGCCGCCCGACCGCGTGAAGCTGGCCTACGACGACCTGGGTGCCACCGACAAGGTGTTCGTGGACCTGGCCTGCTCGTCGCACAACGCCATGTGGGAGAAGAACCACCTGCTGATGTACGCGGCCTCGCTCGAGTGGCTCACCAAGGGCGCCGTGGGCGAGCAGAAGACCGGCGTCATTCGCCTGGGATACTGAGCATCAGGAGCACGGATGTCGGCCGAACCTAGGATTCCAGCCGCCGAAGTGCTCGCGCTGCACGCGCTCATTACACCCACCGAGCAGGGCATCGCCAGCCGCATCCTGGCGAAAGCGTCGGGCGGCAACGTGACGCTCTTTGCGTTCGACGCGGGGCAGGGCCTGACCGAGCACACCTCGCCCTTCGACGCGCTGATGCTCGTGCTCGAGGGCGCGTTCACGATCACCGTGGCCGGGACCTCGGTGCAAGCCACGCCCGGCACGATCGTGCGGCTACCTGCCGCCATTCCTCACGCGGTCGACGCGGCGGAGCCGTCGCGCATGCTGCTCGTCATGCTGAAGGACGGGTGAGCGCCTCGAGGCGGACGTGAGCGTACGGGGATTCACCCCAGCAGCTCGGCGGCGCCGCCGCGACCCGACACCCGGAAGCCGCTGGCCTGCAGCGCGGCCATCACGTTGGCGCGTTTCCGGGCGCGCCACTCGCCTTCGGGGATCACCTGGCGCGTCTCGGCCGTCTCCGGCACGGCGGCTGAGCGCGTCGCCGGGCGGCGCCCGCTGTGTGGCAGGTCGAGCGTGGCCGCGCCGCCGCTGGCCACGATCACGGCCCGCTCCACGGCGTTCTGCAGCTCGCGCACGTTGCCCGGCCAGTCGTAGCGCTGCGCGCGCTCGCCCGACACCCTGGACCGCGGTCCCGAGGTGCTGCGCGACATCGGCCGGCGCTTCGGCGGTCGGCTGGCGCTGAACGCGGACGTCGCGCACGGCGGCACGATTCGCGTGGGCGAGGCGACGCTCTCGCCCGCATACGTGGTGGCGCCCTAGCGCCCCGAGCGACCCGACGCGCGGGATGACGAGCACGACCGCTACAATGGGATTCCCATAATGCTGAAAGCAGGAATCGTCGGTCTCCCGAACGTGGGCAAGTCCACGTTGTTCAATGCCGTTACCCGCACCCGGGGTGCCCAGGCGGCCAACTACCCCTTCTGCACCATCGACCCCAACGTGGGCATCGTCACGGTGCCCGACGCGCGGCTGGCCGTGCTGCAGAAGATCGCCAAGACCAACGTGGTCATTCCTGCGGCGGTCGAGTTCGTGGACATCGCGGGCCTGGTGAAGGGCGCCAGCACGGGCGAGGGCCTGGGCAACAAGTTCCTCACGCACATCCGCGAGGTGGACGCCATCGTGCAGGTGGTGCGCTGTTTCGACGACGACGACGTGCTGCACGTGTCGGGCACCGTCGACCCGGTGCGCGACATCGAGGTGATCAACACCGAGCTGATGCTGGCGGACCTCGAGACGGTGAGCAAGAAGCGCGAGCGCGTAACGAAAGACGCCAAGCGTGGCGATAAAGCCGCGATTGCCGACGAAGCCGTGCTGGCCAAGCTGGTCGAGTCTTTGGAAGCCGGGCGGCCGGCCCTGACCGTGGCGCTGACGCCCGAGGAACGGGCCATGGCCAGGCAGTTCTTCCTACTGAGCGACAAGCCCACGATCTTCGCGTGCAACCTGAAGGACTCCGACCTCGCTACGGCCGACGCGAACCCCTACGTGGTGAAGGTGCGGGAGTACGTGAAGACGCACTTGTCGTGCGAGGCGGTGGTGGTCAGCGCGCAGATCGAAAGCGAACTGGTCGACCTCACGCCGGAAGAGGGCGACGCGTTCCTGAAAGAACTGGGCGTCCAGGAAAGCGGCATGGGCTCGCTCATCCGCTCCACGTATCATCTGCTGGGCCTGCAGACCTACTTCACGGCGGGCGAGAAGGAAGTGCGCGCCTGGACGATTCACCTGGGCGACACCGCGCCCAAGGCGGCCGGCGTCATTCACTCGGATTTCGAACGCGGCTTCATCAAGGCCGAAACTGTGGCCTACGACGCGCTCGTGGCCTGCGGCTCCGTGGCCGTCGCGCGCGAAAAGGGTCTCTACCGCATGGAAGGCAAGGACTACGTCGTCAAGGATGGCGACGTGCTGCTGTTCAAGTTCAACGTGTAGGCCGGTGCGATCTAGGATTGTGCGGCAAACGGGCGGAACTACCGCCGGAACCCAAGTCCGATTTGACGGGGAGACATCGATGGCCAAGACGCAGAAGCAACTCGTGCCCTATCTCACGGTCAGCGACGGGAAGGCCGCGATCGCGTTCTACAAGAAGGGGCTCGGCGCGACCGAAGTCATGCGCATGCCGGCTGAAGACAAGAAGCGTTTGATGCACGCCGAAGTCGAGATCAACGGACATGCGCTCTATGTGTCTGACGATTTTCCAGAGTTCACCGGCGGTAGCACGCCGCAGAAGCATGGTGGTACCGCAGTCAGCATGTTCGTTCAGCTGATGGCGCCCAAGGACGTCGATCGGTGGATGGGGCGCGCGGCAAAAGCGGGTGCGAAGATCACCATGCCCGCGGCCGATCAGTTCTGGGGCGACCGGTTCGGCCAACTTGTCGACCCGTTCGGGCATTCGTGGTCGTTTGGCGCGCCACTGCCGAAGCCCAAGAAGAAGGCGCCCGCCAAGAAGAGCAAGGCCAGGTGACGACCGCGCGTCTTCCCCTGCCGCCAACGTCCCCTGCTCAGGTTCATCGGCGCTACGGGGTAGCGCGCATCACGCTCAGCGACTGGATGCGTGGCGCCGGCGTTGGCGCCAGCAGGAGTTCGCCCTGCACGCGTCCGTGCTCGCAGGTCCACCTGAACTCGCCCGACAACAGGCCGCTCGCCGCAATGGCCGACGTGGTATCGCAGGCGCCCACCTGCGTTTTGAGCGCGGCGAAGTCGGCGGCCCAGTGCTGGGCATCGCGGTCCATCAGAAAATTCATCGCCAGCACGTCGCCGGCCGACGTGACCGACCCCGTCTTGAACATCGTTCCAACTGCCGCGTAGGCCGTGGCCAGCGCCGGCGACACGGCGGCCGGCCGCTCGACGAGATGCCCACCACGATGCAATGCCACCGCGGCGTCCCACAGCGGCGGCTGCGGTCCGGCATACGTGCGATTCGCCAGCGCGAAGAGGCCCACGCCGTAGTCGGGCAGCACGAGCACGTGCGAACCGTAGCCGGGGTACCCGCCGCCGTGGCTCAGCGTGAGGCCCAGCTCGCAGTCGGTGGCGGCATACATACCCATGCCGTAGGCCATCGGCGCGCGGCAGCCGTCCCCTCCACTCGCTCCGGGGCGAACGCGAGTCGACGGGAAGTTCGCGCCCTGCGCCAGTTCGCGCACGCTTGACCGCTTCACCGGACCCGCATCTGCGCCGTCGCGCGGCGGCCAGGCCTGCAGCAGGAAGGCCACGTACTTCGCGTAGTCGTTCGCGCTCGTCTGGATGCCGCCCATCGCGCCGAACGCGCCGTGCGCCATGGTGGGCTCGAGCTTCCAGGCGCCGTCTTCCCAGCGATAACCCAGCGCCCGTCGCTCCGCGGGCGCCGTGGCCACGTCGTAGCTCGTGGACGTCATGCCGAGCGGCGTCAGCAGCGTGCGCTGCACGAAGTCCTTGTAAGGCCCCTGCGACACGTTGGCCACGATGCGTCCCAGCAGCGCGTAGCCGAGGTTCGAGTACTCCATCTGCGTGGCGGGTGGCCGCGTGAAGGGCACGCCGTCCTTCAGCAGCCGGGTGAAATCGTCTTCGGGCAGCGGCGTCTGGCGATCCCCCCACGGGTCGTCGGTCGCAAAGCCGGCGGTATGCGTCAGCAGCTCACGCACGCGGATCTTGGGCGAATCGCCTGTGGGGTACTGCCAGCCGCGCAGTTCGGGCACGTAGGTCTCGGCAGGGGCGTCGAGTGACAGTTTGCCCTCGTCGCGCAGCTTCAGGATGGAGAGCGCCGTGAACGACTTGGTCATCGACGCAATGCGGAAGAGCGTGTCGGCATTCACCGGCCGCTTCGCCTCGATGTCCTGTACGCCGAGGCCCTTCACATACACGAGCCGGCCGTCTTTCACGATGCCGTAGACCATGCCGGGGATGTGCGCATCGAGGCGGAAGTGCTCCATTGCGCGGAACACGGCGGCGAGCGTGGCGGCGTCTTGGGCCAGCGGCGTTTGGGCCGCCGCCGGCGCGGCGGCACTGGCGGCGAATGCGACGGTCAATGCGATACGAACGATCGAACCCGCGACCCGGACGATCTTGGACACCCAGTACGCGGTGCTCATCTGGATGAGCTGTTCGTGCGGGGCTGGCACCTGGGCGTTCGGCGGCGACGTTGACGACATGACTGACTCCTGTTCCAACCACCAAGCCGACCGGCTGCGCGTCCGTACTGGCCTTGCATAGTATGCGCAGACGGACTGGCGATGGCCTCATCGATCGGCGCCCTCCTCCTCCGTTCTGTCTCTGGACGGCCGATCGCCACGCTCCGCGGGCGCCGTCAGGTCACACAGTGTAGAGTCCCACCATGAACGCGCGCGCATGGTTGGTTGTCTCGTCGGTGACCCTGGGAGCAGCCTGTGGTGGTTCTCCCGCCCCGGCGCCGCTCGCCACCACCGTGTCGGCGGCGGATCTGGTCATCGTGAACGGCAGGGTCCACACCATGGACGACGCCGGCACCATCGCGCAGGCCGTGGCCATCAAAGGCCACACCATTCTGAAGGTCGGCACCACCGCCGAGATCCAGGCGCTCGCCGAACCGGCCACACAGGTGATCGACGCCGCAGGCGCCACCGTGGCGCCCGGCTTCAACGATGCGCACGTGCACTTCATCTCAGGTGGACTGTCGCTCAACGACGTGGATCTCGCGGGCCTGGGCACGCTCGAGGACGTGCAGGCCAAGATCCGCGAGTTCGCGGCGGCCAAGCCTGAGCTGGCGTGGGTCAGGGGTCGCGGCTGGATCTATACGCCGTTTGCGGGCGGCAGTCCCACGAAGGCACAGCTCGATCTGGTGGTGCCGGACCGTCCCGCCGTGATGACCTGCTACGACGGCCACAGCATCTGGGTGAACTCGAGAGTGCTGACGCTGGCCGGGATCACGAAGGACACGAGGGACCCGGTGAACGGGGTGATCGTGCGCGATGCCAAGACCGGCGAGCCCACGGGGCACCTGAAGGAATCCGCAGTCGATCTGATCGCCGACGTGCTGCCCAAGGTGACCGACGACGACCGTCGCGCGGCCATCTCGCGCGCCGTGGTCCATGCCAATCAGCTCGGCGTCACGAGCATCCACAACGCGGGCGGCTCGGTGGCCGAGATGGCGCTCTACGACCTGGCCCGCAAGTCGGGCAGCCTGACGGTGCGCGCGTATCTGGCGACGCAGGCGGAAGCGGGCATCACCGAGGCGGAGGTGGACGCCATGGACGTCGCCTGGAAGCAGTACGGGGATGACCCGACGGTGCGCACCGGCATCGTGAAGATGTATGCCGACGGCGTGATCGAGAGCAAGACGGCCGCCATGCTGGCGCCCTACGCCGACTCCAAGAGCGCGGGCGCCCCCAACATGACGGCCAGGGAAATGAATCGGATCGTGGCCATGTTCGACCGGCGCGGTTGGCAGATCCAGATTCACGCTATCGGCGACCGCGCGATCCGGATGGCGCTCGACGCGTTCGAGAGCGCCGCAAAGGTGAATCCCGCCCCCGCGCGCGGACGCCGCCATCGCCTCGAGCACATCGAGGCCATCTCGGCACAGGACATCGCCCGGTTCGGCTCGTTGGGCGTGATTGCGTCGCAGCAGCCTATGCACGTGGCCCTTGGTGATGCGAACCAGGCAGTGCCGGCGGGTCCATGGCCGGACGCGATTGGCCCGGAGCGCGCGTCGCGCGCGTGGGCCTGGAAGAGCATTCAGGCCGCCGGCGGACGCCTGGCGTTCGGCAGCGATTGGCCGGTGGCGACACTCGAGGCTGGTCAGGGCCTCTGGCTGGCATCCACGCGCATCCAGGCTGAGAAGGCCCAGGACCAGCGACTCAGCACCAGTGAGGCGATGGCCGGCTATACGAAATGGGCGGCTTACGCCTCGTTTGACGAGCAGCGCAAGGGCACACTGGCGCGGGGCATGCTGGCCGACATCGTCGTGCTCGGCCGCGACATCGCATCAGCGCCTCTCGGATTACCCACAGACGTGCCCGTGGCCTTCACGATCTTCGACGGCAAGGTGGTGTTCGAGAAGAAGTAGCCCCGGTCGGCGGCCGGCGGCGTGACCACGCGCGTCATGACGGGTCGTCCGCCGTGGCGGCCCGCACGAGCCGGGCCGCGGACACCACCTGTCCGGTGTGCCGTGAGGCGTGCTCGGCGGCGTGGAAGAGCAGTCCAAGCACCGTGGAGGGCAGTCGATCGCGCCCAACCTCGCGCACCTCGGTGAGGGTGGCCGGATCGGTGGCGGCGAGCTGCTCCAGCGCGCGACTCACGGTAGCCTGCCATTCAGCCACCAGACGCTCGATAGGCGGACGCTCTACGGCCATCATGCGCTCGCGTCCGAGCGCCGCCTTCTGCGTGTCGTCGAGCGCGGCACCGCGCGCGTAGGTCAGCAAACGGTCGGTGCTGCCGCTGAGGTGCGCGACATGGAAGCCGACAGGCGTGACGCCGTAGGGGGCGATCCACACCTCGAGAGGGGCGAGGCCCCCCACCGCTGCCGCCACGTCTTCGCAGGACATCACGAACGCGTGCGCGGCCGGCTGCAGCAGCGGGTGGATGCCAGGCAGCGGGCCGCGCAACCACGGCTCAGGTTGAGATGTCGTCATCACAGCTCGTTGAAGGAGTGTCGCGACGCGAGGATCGCGTCAAGCTCAGACGCGCCCATTGCCCTCCCCCTGGAATTCGCGGATCACCTCGGTGGACCCGTCGAGGTGCCCGTCGATGTAGGGATACCCCTCGTTTGGCCGGGCCTCGTCCATCACGAGCTCGACCTGCTGATAGGTGTCGCCCCACCACCAGTGCACGCCCGTGATGATGGCGCCCTTGAGCGGCCGGGAGGCCACCGCCAGCGTGAAGACGAACACGAGCACCTGCGGGCTGAACCGCGCGCCGAATCGCGCGCTGTGCGGCTGGGGCGGAGACTCGGTGTCAGCCATGGGTTCGGGGGCCGCCCGCGGGACGTACGCCCGTCGCGGCCAGGTGGCGCGTGGCATTGTGCCACGACCAAACGCGCGGCGTGTGCTATAAGCGTGCGGGGCCGTGGACTGCCACACGGCCAACCCTGATATGTGGACCCACAACTACGAACCCCTTGGCGGCAGCCTGGCGCTCTCGGCGCCGGTGGCCGCGGTGCCCATCGTCGTCCTCTTCCTGATGCTCGGCGTGTTGCGCGCGCCGGCGTGGAAAGCGGCCCTCAGCGGGTTGGCGTCGGCGTTCCTGCTGGCCATCCTGGTCTACGGCATGCCCGCGCAACTGGCGGTGGTCTCGGCGCTCTATGGCGCCGCCTACGGCGTCTTCCCCATCGCCTGGATCGTGTTCTCGTCGATCATGCTCTACCGCCTGGCGGTCGACACCGGCAAGTTCGAGGTGATCAAGGACTCGGTCGGCAGCCTCACCGACGACCGCCGCCTGCAGGCGATGCTCATTGCGTTCTCGTTCGGCGCGTTCATCGAAGGCGCGGCCGGCTTCGGCGCGCCGGTGGCCGTGTCGGGCGCCATGCTCGCAGGCCTGGGCTTCAATCCCTTCTACGCTGCCGGCCTCTGTCTGATCGCCAATACCGCGCCCGTGGCATTTGGCTCAATCGGCATTCCCGTCACCACGCTGGCCGCTGTGACCGGCCTGCCGGTGATGCCGCTGTCGGCCATGGTTGGCCGCCTGTGCGCCCTGATCTCAATCATCATCCCGGGCTACCTGGTGGTGGTGATGGCCGGCTGGGCGCGGGCGATCGAGGTGCTACCGGCGATCATTGCGTGCGGCGTGTCATTTGCCGCCATGCAATTCTATGTGTCGAACTACATGGGTCCGGAGCTGACCGACATCCTCAGCTCGCTCACCTGCATCATCGTGATGGTGGCGGTGCTGAAGTTGTGGAAGCCGAAGAGCATCATGCGGCTCGAGGGCGACCAGCCCATCACCGCGGCCGCCAAGATCCACTCGGGCGGCGAGATCTTCATGGCGTGGGTGCCGTATCTGCTGCTCGTCGCGTTCGTGCTGCCCTGGGGCGAGCCGTCCATCAAGGCGCAGATCGACACCTTCACCCACAACCTCATGCCGTCGTTCCTGCCCAAGGCCGCCGCGGGCTTGAACGGCCTGATGGTGCCTGGCCTGCACAACGTGATCACGCGCATCCCGCCGGTCACGGCCGCACCAGCGCCCTACGCGGCCATCTTCGCCTTCAACTGGCTGAGCGCCTCTGGCACGGCCTGCTTCCTGGCCACGATCGCCGCAGCGCTCGTGCTGCGCGTGTCGCCCCGCAAGTTCGTGGGGCTCTATGCCGCCACGTTCAACCAGCTCAAGTTCGCCATGTTGACGATCGCGCTGATGCTGGGGCTGGCGCAGCTGATGAACTACTCGGGGATGACCTCTACGCTGGGCCTGGCGCTGGCCACCACCGGCGTGCTGTTTCCGTTCTTCAGTGCGGTGGTGGGCTGGCTGGGCGTGTTCCTCACCGGCAGCGACACCTCGGCCAATGCGCTCTTCGGCAACCTGCAGGTGGTGACGGCCAACGCGCTGGGCCTGAATCCCGTGCTCACGGCCTCGGTGAACTCGGCGGCTGGCGTGATGGGCAAGATGATCTCGGTGCAGAGCATCGCCGTGGCCGTGGCCGCCACGGGCATGACGTCCGACGACGAGAGCCGGCTGTTCCGCTTCACGATCAAGCACAGCGTGATGCTGATGATCGTGATGGGTATCGTGGCGATGCTCTACGCCTACGTGTTCCCGGGATGGGTGCCGATCGCGCCGCCCAAGTAACGATGGGAGCGGACATGAGAACTGCGGTGTTGACACTGGTGATCGCGACGCTTACGACCGCAGGGATGGCGGCGTCGGACCCGCCAGGCTTCAAGCACTGGACGGCGGCCGAGCTGAAGGCCCGTGACGCCGAGTTGCCGAAACACCTGGCCCCGGACCATTCGTCGCGCGAGACGCTGGCCGACTACAGCGACCACGGTTTCGCTTGCTCTACCGCGACGCCGATGGCAACCCCGAACAGCACGATGCCATCATCGACGTCGTCTACGTCCAGAGTGGCGAAGGCGTGCTCCTGATGGGCGGGGCGATGGCTGGCAAGCGCGCCACGAACCCTGGTGAGTGGGTCGGCACCAAGCTGGACGGCGGCGACCCGCACGCACTCGGCGCAGGCGACATCGTGCACATTCCCGCGGGCGTCCCGCACAGTTTCCTGGTGCGGCCCGGCAAGCACATCACCTACGTGCTGCTGAAGATCCCCGCGAAGTGATCGCGACGGTCGCAGCCTAGCACCTAGCCTGGCGGCTGTTCGCGACCCACCAGCGCCGGACCGGACGGGTCGGTCGAAAGGTTAGTGGGCGCCGCGGGCAGCGGCTTGCCCACCGACTGCTGGGCCAGCGTCAGCCGGATGACGCGCGCGAGGTCCGCCGGCCGATGGTGCTGTCCACGACTGCTCCTGTAGTCCCCTCTCGACCGCGCAGCGCGGTGCGCATGGCGTCAGGGCCGGGTCGCCGGTTGCTTGCGCAAGTGGCCGTACATCAGCTCCTCGGCAAACGGCACGCACTTGTACTCCATGAGCTGCGCGTTGGGCTCGCGTCGGCGGTAGAGCGGCATGCTGATGGTCCACGGGCGCGAGAACACCGCGGGATCTTCGATCGTCGCCTGATACTGCAGCGTGTTCGCGTCGATGGCGGCGTAGCGTTCGGTCACCTTCAGCGCTTCGCCGTGGTAGTTGCCCGCGCGATCGAACCACGTCTCTGCCATGTGGTCGGTCACCTCGATGACGAGCGTCTCGCCCTCCCAGCGGCCGACCGACCAGCCCATCCACGCCGGCGCGGGACTCTTTTCCGTGGTGTTCATGCGCACCACGCGGCTGGCGCTCGCAAACTCGTAGCTCATCAGGATGTTGTCGCCCGACTGCACGATCTGGAACGGGTAGGGCATGTAGGTCGCGCGCGGGATCCCGGGCATGAAGCACTTCACCTCCGGGTCGAGCGTGGTCCAACTCGCGCCATTGGCCTGTCGCCTGGCCAGGGCCGCTGGCAGGTACGGAATCTCGCCGCCCTCGACCACCCCGGTGCCAGGCGGCACGCTGAAGGCCGCGCCCAGGGCGATGACCGGGCCCTGACTGGCGACGTGCGCTTCGAGGTTCCAGTTGGCGGTGTTCATCGCCTGCCAGATGCCGCTGAGATC
>JANORI010000055.1:0-4295 GCA_031415235.1 Acidobacteriota bacterium
GGTCGCTGCTGTCGGCCACGCCGAATTACGTGTGCACCCAGGGCTGGTACGACAACGGCCTGGCCGTGTCGCCGACTAATCCCAACGTGGTCTATGCGGGCGGCGTGTTCTCGTACTGCAGCGGCGGCATTGCCAGAACCACCAATGGCGGAAGCTCGTGGACGTACGTCACGGTCGGAACCAACGGCACGCAGGTGCACCCCGATCAGCACTACTTCGTGTTCGGTCCGGACGGCGCGCTGTGGGTGGCGTCGGATGGCGGAGTCTGGAAGACGACCACGAGTGGCGCGAGCTGGGTGAACCTGAATCAGGGGCTGAGCATCACGCAGTTCTACACGGTGGGCACCCACCTGACCGACGCAAACTTCCTGGTGGCCGGTACGCAGGACAACGGTTCCCTGCAATTTCAAGGCGCGCAGGCCTGGCCGCAAGTGATTGGCGGCGACGGAGGGCCGGTCGCCGTCGAGTGGAGCAACCCGAGCCGGTTTTTCACCACCTACGTCAGGATGTCGCCGGTGTATCGATGGTTGAGACCGATCGTCTCTCAGGGTACCGTCACGGGGCCCTGGTCCGGCGATCGCGCCAGCTGGGCGAATGGACCGCTCGTCGTGGACCCGAATCTGGCGGCCACACTTCTGGCCGGCACTCACCGTGTCTGGCAAACCACCAACAGCGGAAGCAGCTGGGGCGCGATCAGCACGGACTTGACAAGCGGCGGCCATCTGCGGGCGCTGGCCATCGCGGCGACGGATTCGAACGTCATCTACAGCGGCAGCAGTGACGGCCGCGTGTTCGCGACGTCCAACCGGGGCGCGAGCTGGCTTCCGCGAAACATAGGACTCCCGACGGGCCGCATCATCTCCGACATCATCGTCAGTCCGACCGATCCGCTGACGGCGTACGTGTCGGTCGACTACTCATCGGGAGGACGGCTGTTCGAGACGATCGACGGTGGCGTGACCTGGGTCGACAAGACCGGGACTCTTCCATCCGGCCTTCGCGGAATGTCGCTGGCCGTCGATTTCAACGCTGCCACGTTCTATCTGGGCACCGATTACGGCGTGTATTCGAGCGGCGATGGCGGCACGACCTGGGTGCCGGAATCGATCAACCTGCCCAGCGTGGCGGTGTATGACGCGCAGATCGATGTGCCGAACGGGTACATCGTTGCCGCCACTCACGGTCGGGGGATGTGGAGAGCGCTGCTGTCAGGAGGGTTTTCCCTCGAGCCGAGGCCGCTCAGGACGACGCCGGAGAACGCCCGACCGCAGCGGTCCCGGATGCCCGCTCAGCCGATCCCTTAGAGGTGCACCGGGAACTGGGGCGCCATGACCGACACGGCCGAGGATGCAAGACCGCGCCTGCAGGCTGAGGAGCTTGCGGCGATCGCAAACGCTTGTTTCGTGCTGGCCTCGCCGTTCCTGGTGTCGATGATCTTTCGCTGGAACGAGCCCGAGCGGGCCGTGGCTATCGCCTGGGTTTCTGGGCCGCCTCCCGATCCTGTCGCCCGGTGGTTCGCCCACGTCGCGACCACGATGGTGCCGGTCGCCCCGTTCGCCGTTGTCGCTGCCTGGCGCACGCACGTCCACGCGCGGCTGATGCGCGTGGGGCAGGGACACGCCTGGCAGGGCGTCGGCGAAGCTGCCGCGCTGGGCGCACTCGTACCGATGGTGCTCCTGCTCCCCATCGTCGCCATGCAGGGGCTGGCTGGACTCGCATACGCCTCTGCGTATGGCGTCCTTGGGGCGCTCGTCGGAACGACGTTCGGCTTGGTCCTCGCAGCTGTCGCCATGGCCGTCGTCCAGACGTCGAGGCGCCTCTCGCACCGTGCGTAGTGACGCGGTGCGCCGGGTGTGTCCGAGGGCGTCAGTGACGTCGTCGAGTGGCGGCACGTGCTGCGCACAGAAACACCGCAGCCCGGCCGGGCGTGGTGCTACGGTGACCCATGAATCCTGCTGACGCGCGCTCCGTCGACATCCTGCACACGCTCGGACTGACGGAAGACATGGTGCGGAACCACGTCTTCCGCCCCCACCACGTCACGACCGCCGCCCCCATGCTCGAGGCCATCGAGGACAACATCCAGAGCAACCTGCTCTCGTTCGTGATCGCCGCGGGCAGCGCACTCGCCGCCGTGGGACTCTATCGGCGGGCGCGAGCGACTCGTCGCCCCGCGTAACCCGCCGTGGTCGCTTACGGCGCTCGGTGTATGCTCACGGCGCATGTCACCCGTCTCTGCCGGACACTCGAAGATCGTCTACGACGCCCTCAAGGCGTGCGGCATCCGTGTGATGTCGGTGCTGCCCGAGACCTGGCTCGTGCACCTCATCCGCATGGCCGAGGACGACCCGGACGTCACGCTCGTCCGTCTCGCCAAGGAAGAAGAGGGCGTGGGCATCTCGGCCGGCGCGCATCTGGCGGGCGTCAAATCGGCAATGCTCATGCAGAATCACGGCTTCCTGGCCGCGGTCAACGGCATCGTGTCGTGCGCGCAGCTGTACCGCATTCCGCTGGTGATGCTCATCAGCCATCGCGGCACATTCGGCGAACGCGACCCCTGGCAGACCGAGGGCGGCGGCGTCACCGAAGACGTGCTGAAGGCGTTGCGTATCCCGTACCTGCTGCTCGACGACCCGGCGCACGTCGCGCGCCGTATCAATCAGGCGCAGACCCTGGCCCAGAGCTCGAACAAGCCCGTGGCGTTGCTGCTCTGCCGCGACCTGATGTGGGAGGAGCCGTCGTGACGCCCACCCCCGGCCCTGGCTTGACCCGGCTCGCCGCGCTTGCGGCGATCTATCCCCGTCTTGGCGACGCGGCGGTCGTCACGATCATGGGGGCGGTGGCAGCCGAGCTGCAGTCGCTCGGACACCAGCCGAACTTCTTCTATCTGCAGCACGCGATGGGACTGGCCTCGTCGCTCGGCCTGGGCGTGGCGCTGGCGCAACCCTGGCGCCAGGTGATCGTGTTCGACGGCGACGGATCGCTGCTCATGAACCTCGGCGGGCTGACGACGCTCGCGCGCTACCGTCCGCCGAACCTGCTGCATGTCGTGTTCGACAACGAGAGCCTGCTTTCGGTCGGCGGCTTCCCCACGGCCACATCGACGGGCAGCGACCTGGCGGCCATCGCGGCGGCGGCCGGCGTGCCGCGCACCAGCACCGTGGCGACGCTCGACGCCTTCGTGGCCGCGGTCGACGAGGCCCTGGCCGCTCGGACGCTCACGACCATCGTGGCCAAGGTGCAGGCCGTCGGGCCGTCGGCCTACGTCACCGGGCTGTCGCTGCTCGAAAACCGCTTCCAGTTCCAGAGATACCTCACCCATGCCGTCGATTCTTCAACAGCTCGTTGACGAACTCACCGCCGGTCGCGTGCGGGTCGTGGACCTGACGCAGCCGCTCGGCCCAGCCACGCCCGTCATCGGCCTGCCGCCAGTCTTTGCGCCGTCACCCGGCGTGACCATCGAGACCATCTCACGCTACGACGCCAGGGGGCCGGCCTGGTACTGGAACACGCTGACCCTCGGCGAGCATACGGGTACGCATTTCGATGCGCCGGTGCACTGGGTGACCGGGAAAGATCTGCCCGACAACGCGTGCGACACGATTCCGGCGCGGAGGTTCGTGGGCCCGGCGTACGTGATCGACGTCACGGCCGATGTGGCGGCAGATCCGGACTTCCTGCTCACGCCAGAGCGCATCGAGACGTGGGAGTCGGCGCACGGGCGCATCCCGGCTGGCGCCTGGGTGCTGCTGCGCACGGGTTGGAGCCGTCGCACGGGAGCCGAGGCCTTCATCAACGTCGCGGAGGATGGGCCGCACAGCCCGGGCTTCGACGCGCGCGCCGCGACACTCTTGGCGCTCGACCGCGATGTGCTGGGCGTAGGGGTGGAGACGATTGGCACGGATGCCGGGCAGGCCGGCACGTTCGATCCGCCGTTCCCCAATCACACCATCATGCACGGCGCGGGGAAGTTCGGCCTGGCCAGCCTCTGCAATCTTGACCAGCTGCCGGCCACTGGCGCGATCGTGATCGCGGCGCCGCTCAAGATCGTGCAGGGCAGCGGTAGCCCACTGCGCGTGCTGGCTCTCACGCTGTAGCGCGACCGCGGTCGTTCGCGTCCCTCGGCAAGATGTGGTTGCGCGCGACCCGTCCTACAGGCCCTCTTGCTCCGGGAACAGGCCCGGCATCCACTGGGCTGCGAGCGTCGCCGGAGAGATTCGCCACCCGTTGACCACCGGCGTGCGCGCCATCAGCTGGCTCTCCGTGTGCTCGCCGCCGGTTGCTCGCGCTCTGCG
>JANORI010000056.1:0-16422 GCA_031415235.1 Acidobacteriota bacterium
CCGCGAACGGCTCCGTCATGCTCGCAGGTATCCAAGGCGGCGACCAAGGCGGTGGGAGCGTGCTAAGCTCTTGCATTCTTTGCACATTGCCGTGATGGAACTCGTGATCACCTGGCGAAGTAGCCCGCGAGCCGTCCGCTCGGGGGCTACTAATAGTTATGCGAACAAGCCCAGAAACGAACATGCCAGCCTATTGACATGCGTCACGTGACACGATACCGTTAGGTGATGATCAAGACGTTCGCGGACAGGCACACGCGGGACCTGTTCACGACGGGGGCCGCCAAGCGTTTTGCAGCCGACGTCGCCGGGCGAGCCGTTCGCAAACTGGAATACGTCGATTTGGCGACCAGGTTGGATGACCTGAGAGTGCCGCCTGGCAACCGCCTCCATGCGCTCAAGCATGACCGTCAGGGGCAGCACGCGATCGCGGTGAACACGCAATGGCGCATCTGCTTCCGGTTCGTCGACGGCGACGCGTATGACGTCGAGGTCTGCGACTATCACTAGACGTGAGGTGAGACGTGAGCGTACCCAATACCCGACGGATGAAGCGTCGGCCAACGCATCCTGGCGAGATGCTGCGCGAGGATTTCATGCCGGACTACGGATTGACCGTTGTCGGCCTCGCGGAGGCGGTGGGCGTGTCCCGCCAGTCGATCAACGAGCTGCTGCGGGGCCGCCGGGCCGTCAGTCCAGAGATGGCGCTCCGCCTCTCGTGCCTCTTCGGCAATTCTGCCGAGTTCTGGTTGAACGCGCAGCGGGCGCTCGATCTCTGGGATGCGACCCAGGCCATTGGCAACGACATGTTACGAATCAAGCCACTACGTGTCGCATAACCTCGTGCTGGAGCCGTCGGCGCGGACCTGCCGCCGCCTCGCCGCGGCTCAGCACGATCGTTAGCAAGACGACCACGAACGCAAGAACAACGCACGCGAAGGGCATGGGCTCGGGCACCTCGACAACGGGGTGCGGCTGCGTCTCTGGAAATGGGAGCTACAGAAGTTCGCGGATGAGACGGGCCTCTCCCTCTCCGTGTGCCACTTTCCACCGGGCACCAGCAAATGGAACAAGGTCGAGCATCGACTCTTCTCGTTCATCTCCTCGCATTAGCGTGGGGAGCCGCCACGCGACTATGAAACGATCGTGCATCTCATCGCGCGGACGACCACAGCGAAGGGGCTCACCGTGATCTGCCGCCTGGACCGCCGGAAGTACCCGACGGGTCGGAAGGTGTCCGACGATGAGATGACACACGTCAACCTGACGCGCGACCCGTTTCATGGCGACTGGAATTACGTCATCAGACCCAAGACCAGGGTCACACGCGGCTGACTTGATATCTTTATTTATTGATGACGTCTGGGACCGCCGGACCGGTGCGAGTTTCTCTCCGCCGTGACGCCTGCGCTCGGGCCGCTCATGCCGCCCCCGCCGCCCGGCGCTTCACCTCCGCACCCGGGAGCCTTGTCCCAGCCGGGAGCGTTAGCGGCCCTTCTGACGAAGCGGGCTTGCGTGTCGTAGGGGAGGGGGAGGTCGCCTGCCCCTTTGTGTTCGCCAGCTCCGAGGCATCCTGGCGCGGAAATGCCAGCGCCGGCGTCAACCAGGCGGCCATCGCGCACAGCGGCGAGGCCGCGGTTCGTGCCGTCTACACGGAGGCGGACCGTGCCCACACGCGTACGGATGGCACTGTCCGTTACGAGAACGTCTTCCTCTGGGTGGCGGGCGAACGACCGTAGCGAACGACGTCGCCGACGCAGCGCCAGCTATCGGGGTGGCCTGGCGGATGCGTCGGCGCACCGGATATGGAATCTGAGCCGACCTCTTCCGAGTGACCGTTTACGTCGACCGAGCGAACCCGGACTCTCCGAGTGCGACCTTCGCGGTGCTGAAGCGGGAGCCGACGCTCGTCCCAAGTCTCGGCGGCTGCGCCGTGCAAAACCCATAGCTCGCGGCCCGCGATCTGACGTTTAATCGAAGAATGGGCCGCGTTCAGTTCCTGGCGGCCGTGCTGGTACTGTGGACGCTGCCTGCGTTCGCGGGCCAACCGGCCGCTCCAGATCCCGAAGAACTGCAGGTGCTCCGCACCTTGCAGCAGGTCGAGACGGCCCTGACCTCCAACGACAAAGCGGCCTGGATGGCGCTCGTGTCCGTGAACGCGGATGCCGACTCGGCCAGCCAGTTCTTCGATGCCGTGGTGCCGCGCGGCGTGACCCGAGCCGTGGTGCGCCAGCGCGACCGATCGCCGCTTGAAGGTGCGCTGCCCGGCGACGGCCATCGGCTCATGGTCGACGTCTTTCTCGAGAGCGGCCCGCGAGGCCTGCTCTCAACGTGGCGGCTCGACATCCGGCGGCCGGCGGACGCGGTGGCCGTGGCCGGCGACACCGCTTCTCAGTGGCGCATCGTGGCGCAGGAACGGTTGTCGGACGTGGATGCCCTCCATCGCCTGGCGCTCAACCGCGAGCGGCCGTTCACCGCGCGGGATTTCGTACTGAAGTCGGTGGACTTCGAATTACGGCTCGTCACCGGCTCGGTGTTCGTCGCCGACACCACCGAAGGCTTGACCGCGCTCGTGCTGCTCGGCGACGGCCTGATGCGTTTCGAGCCGACGCCCAAGACCGAACGCGGTCAAGTGCGCCTCTTTGCCGGCACCGACGCCATCGAGAGCCGGTTCGACACAGCGTTCGTGCGCGTGAACCCGTACGACTTCGAGCAGCAGTTGGCCGACGGCGCGCTGACGCCCGCCAGTCCCGATCCGCGGCTGCTGAACCGCGCGCGCGAGGTGTTCGATGAAGACGTCGCCCGGTCGTTCAGTCTCGACCTGAGCGACATGAGCCGAGACATCTGGTCGGTGCTGCCACATCCCGGCGACATGGTGGCCGAGGTGCGCACCCGCAAGTACCGCACGCTGACCTATGCCCGAGCCACGGGCGAAGCCGAGGACGTCACCTTCTTCAGCCGTGAGCGCAAGCGCAACATCTCGGTGTATGCGTCGCCGCAGAAACTCGCAAGCCGGGGCGCGTACTACAACGAAGACGACCTGGCGGAATTCGACGTGATCGACTACGACATCGACGCCGATGTGGCGCCGCTGCGCGAGTGGCTCTCGGGCGTGGTCACGATGACGCTGCGGGTGAAGGCCTTCCAGTTGGCGGCGCTCAATCTGAAGCTCGCCGAGAATTTCACGATCTCGAGCATCACCAGCAAGGAACTGGGACGGCTGCTCTTCTTGCGCGTGCGTGGCCAGAGTTCCGTGGTCGTGAACCTGCCGACGGCGCTGGCGCGCGACTACCGGCTGACGCTCACGATTCGCTACCAGGGTCGCATCGAGCGCCAAGCCATCGACTCGGAGTCGATGCAAGAAAGCCGTTCGCGAGGTCAGGAAGACAGCATCGTCACGGTGCAGGCCGAACCCAACTGGCTGTTGAGCAACCGCGCGGCGTGGTATCCGCAGGCGGGGGTGACCGACTATGCCACCGCCACACTGCGGGTGGCCGTGCCGGCCGAATACGCTGTGGCCGCCTCGGGGGTCGCGGCGTCGAGCCCTGACGTGCTCACGCCAGCGCCTGGCGCTCTCAACGGGCAGCGGCTCTTCAGTTTTCGCACGACGCATCCGGTGCGGTATCTCGGCGCGGTAGTGAGCCGGATGACCAGGGCCGACGCGGCCACGGTGGCGCTCGACATCGTCACCCCGCCCCCGCCCCCGCCCCCGAGGTCGGTGACCCTCGCGGAGTTGATGGCGCCTCCAACGCCGCTCCCGGTCGGCAGCCGCAACACGGTCGATCTCGTCATGTTGGGCAACCGGCGACAGGAGAGCCGCGCGCGCGAGGCGCTCGGCGCGACCGCCGACATCTTTCGGTTCTACGCGTCGCTGATTGGGGATGCGCCGTATCCAGGTTTCTCGGTCGCGATGCTCGAAAGCGACTTGCCCGGTGGTCACAGCCCCGCGTACTTCGCCGTGCTGAACAACCCGCTGCCGACGACGCCGTTCGTGTGGCGCAACGACCCGGCCACGTTCACCGACTTTCCGGAGTTCATCCTGGCCCACGAGGTGGCGCACCAGTGGTGGGGACAAGCGGTCGGCTGGAAGAATTACCACGAGCAGTGGATCAGCGAAGGCTTCGCGCAGTACTTCGCCACGCTCTATGCTCGCGAGCGCCGTGGCGACGGCGTCTACCGATCGGCGCTACGCCACCTGCGACGCTGGGCGATGGCCAGTTCGGACCAGGGACCCATTTCGCTCGGCTACCGGCTCGGGCATGTGAAGAGCGAGCCGCGCGTTTTCCGGGCGGTCGTCTACAACAAGGGCGCCATGGTGCTGCACATGCTGCGGCGCCTGCTGGGCGACGACGTGTTCTTCAAGGGGCTCCGCCGGTTCTATGCCGAGAATCGCTACGCCAAGGCGGGCACCGACGATCTGCAACGCGCCATGGAGGCGCAGAGCGGCCGGTCGCTCGAGCGGTTCTTCGAGCGCTGGGTGCTCGACTCAGCGTTGCCGCGAGTGCGCTACAGCAGCGTAGCCGGGGTCGATGGCGCGGTGTTGTCGTACGAACAGTCCGGCGAGGTGTTCGACGTGCCAGTCACCGCGACGATGCAGTACCTGGACGGCACGAGCGAAGACGTCGTGGTCGTGTTGAACGAAGCTGCCGGCACGCTCGCGCTGACGCCGCGAGCCGCGGTGCGTGCGGTGGAGCTGAACCGCGACGACGCGGCGCTCGGGCACTTCGAGCGCAAGTAGCCGGAGTCGGGCGCGTCGAGCGCCGGCCTATTTGGCCGGCGGCGAGAACTGGTAGAACGTCGCAATCTCGCCAATGCCGGCGCGGATGGCGCGCTGGGCCTGGGCCCGCGCCTCGGCCGACACAGTCTTCGACACGCCAGTCGGCGACCCATCGAGCTCGAACACGTAGTCGCGCAGGGCCACGCCGTCGGCGATGTACATCTGCCGGCCGGCGGCATCGAGCCACGCGTAGATGCTGCCGTAGCTCGAGGCCATCAGGCCGAAGTCCGGGCGCGCCGGCGGCGGCGTGCCCTTCGGCCAGAAGAGCGGCGCGCCAAAGAGCGGCGATGTGACTGTGGGCGGGTGGCCGAGCAGCGAGTACAGGGTCGGCGTGAGATCGGTGGTGAACGCCGGCGCGGACGGACGGCTGTCGAGCGTGGCCTGCAGGTGCTTTGGCATGTGCACGATGAGCGGCACCTGGACCACTTCTGGATACAGCGTGTAGGCGTGGCCCCATCGGCCCTCCTCCCCGAGTGAATCGCCGTGGTCGGATGTCAGCACGATCACGCTGTCGTCGTAGAGGTTCCGCGCCTTCAGGTCGGCGACAAACGCACCGAAGCACCGATCGAGCTTGCGAACCCGCGAGGCGTACGGCGCGAAGAATCCGTCGTAGTTCTGACCGTCAATCGCCGCGTTCCCTTCACGGTTGAGCACCGCGACATGCACGTCCTGAGGCAGCGACCACACGAACGTGGGCGTGCGGCTCTGGGCGATGGCGTCGAGACGGCCGCGCAGGTCGTCGAGCGACGAGCATAGACGGAAATCGCCGACGCCGCGCCGCTCGTCGAGTTCGGTCAGTGACGGGTCGCGAGGCACGATCACCTGCACGATGTTGTCCATGCTCATCATGCGCGCATAGCCCTGCTGCGACAGCAGGGCGTGCAGGGCGTTCATCGGCGCAAACGGCGTGACGTACTGCTTGTGCAGCAGCATGCCGCCAACCCAGATCGAGGGCACGGACAGACCCGTGGCGCCATAGCGCGTGAACGCGCGCTCGAAGACCGTGCTTTCGGTCGCGAACTGCTTCACCGCGGGCGTGAACTGCACCCGGTCGTTGTAGGGCGACAGGTAGTCGCGGCGCAGGCTGTCGATCACGAAGACGAACACGTGCGGCCGCACGGGCGCCGGGGGGCCATCGAGGACCGCAAGGTGCACGGGCACAGGAGGAGTCGGGATGGACCGCCCGATGTTTGTGTGTGCCTGCAGGTAATCGAAGAAGGGCGGGCCGGCCGTCGCAGCGCCGGGGGCGCCCGGGTCCTCGACTTGCGGCACGGGCCGCTGCAGCCAGTCTTGCAAGGTGCGGAACGACGGGTCGCCGACGGCCCAGGCATCGCCGGCTCTCAATGCCGCGTCGAGCGTGACGGGGCCAAACGGCAGTCGTCCCGCGAACAAGAGGTACACCGCGAGCGTTCCCGCGCATGCCCCGAAAGGCAGCGCGCTCGGCAGGTACACGCGCGCCGGCGCCCACTGTGCGGCGGCGCCGAGCACGAGTATCCACACCACGGCCGCGCCGAGCTTGGCGACCACGAAGTTCCAGTCCATCGACCCGCTGGCCGCGCGGAAACCGAGGGCCACGCCCACGATGACCAGGGCCCAGACGAGCCTGGGGATGAGCTGGTGCGACTGCGCCCAGCGCGGCACCAGGCCCCCAAGTGCCAAGACGATGCCGTCGCGGTCGCCGACGTGACCGAACCGTACGCCGCGGGCGGCGAGCACCAGCCCGATTGTCGCGCCGAACGCCGCGACGACACCCCGGGATGCCGGGTCGCGCTGCTGCACGGCCGGCAGGATCAAGAGGACGGCGGCGGTGCCAACCAGTGCGGCAGTCATCAAGACCGCGCTGAGGCTTTCCCATTGGGCCGGCTTCGACGTCAGGTCGCCGATGGCGCGCACCAATACGAACACGGCGAAAAGTGAGCCAAAGAGCAGAGCATGCGCGGTCACGGTGAGCGCGACGCCGAGCATGCCGAACGGTCGCCCGGCGCCGAGCCCGATCACGGTAAACAGCAGCACGGCGGCGGCGGTCGCAACCAGGGCCACGACGGCGTCGCGCGCCAGCAGGTCGGTGGTGCGGGTGGCGTCGGTCCACGGCGCCGCCGCCAGGTCGATGAGCGCGAGCCACACCACCGGCACGAGTGCCGCGGCTGCTACCGCGAGAGCCCACGCGCCAGGCTCGAGCGACGTCATCGGCGCAGTCATGAATACGCCCACACCAGCCATCGCCACCAGCCACACGAGCGCGCCGCCGCTGACGATCGCACGGCCGGCGGCAAGATCTGGCCAGAGTGCCAGCGCCATGAGGGGCACGGCCACGAGCGCCGCCACCCCGTGCCAGTGCGCGAAGGTCACGAGGGCCGGAACGATGGCGGAGTGGAGAAACTGTTCGTAGACAAACGGCACCGAAATCAGAAACGCGTAGGCCGACGTCGCGAGCCAGAACAGGATCGCCGCGGCGCGCGCGGCGGTAGCGAGAGGCATCACGGAGTGGCCTTCGTCCCGGAGGTGCGCTCGAGCCAGGGCCGTAGTTCTTCACTGCGCCCGTGGTCGAGCTTGCGGGCGAGTTCGAAACGCATGCGGGCCTCGGCATAGCGCGACTCGGTGTAGTCGAGCACGCCGAGCGCGAGGTGCACGTCGAAGTAGTCTTTCGAGAGCGTCGCGGCCTTTTCGAGGTATGTCCGTGCCTCGCGGCGATGACCGGCGCGTTGTTCCGCGAGCCCGGCCACCAGGAGCGCATCGGAGTGTGTCGGCCACGTGCGCAGCACGGCGCTGGCGCGCTTCAGCGCGTCGGGCAGCTTGTCGCGATGCAGTTGCAACCGGGCCAAGCCCACCTGGCTGTCGGAATGCGACGTGGTCATGCCAAGTGCGCGCTCGTAGTACTCTTGCGCCGCGTCGAACCTCGTCATCCACTCGTTGCCGAGCCCGACGAAGAACGCCAGTTCGGCGTTCTCTGTATCGGCCTCGAAGCAGCGCTCGAACGCGTTCAGCGCTTTGTCGTACTGGCCAATCCGACGATAGGCGTTGCCCACGAAGGGACACGCCTCGGCCGGTAGCGGCGCCCGGTCCATGAACAGCTCCCACGCGGCGGCTTCGTCCTTGGGACGCTCGAGCTTGTTGTAGATCTCCGCCAGGCGCGCCAGATACACGTGCTGGCTGGGGAGCCGCTCGACGATCGCCTTGGTAGGCGCGAGCGCGTCCTGCCATCGCTTGGTCGCGAAGCCTTCGCTGCTCGCGACGAGAAGGACGTCCATCGCCGCCGCCGCCTCGGCGTCGGCTGGGGGCGCAGCCCGCGTGCCGGCCGGCGCCTCGACAGCGGAGGTCGTCGTCGACAGGTTGGCGGGGGCCGCCGTGGCCGGGCCCATGTTGGCCGCGTTCGAGACGAACAGGCCAAGCCAGAACGTGGCCAGCGTCGCGAGGGCGAGACCGAGCCGGAGAGCAGGCGGCATGGTCACTTGGGCCCGGCGGTGCGGTCGAGCCAGGTCTGCACCTCCGTCCGACGCGCGGGATCGGACAAGAATGCGGCTTCGAAATGCCCGCGCGCCTGTGGCATGCGAGATTCGCTGTAGTCCAGGATGCCGAGCGCCAGCCGTACGTCGAAGTACTCGGGGGCGATCTGTGCCGCCAGCTCCAGATACTTGCGGGCACCGGCGCGATGCCCCGAGCGTAACTCGGCCAACCCGGCCACCAGCACGCCCTCGATGTGCGTGGGTACGTGCCGCAGCACCGAGGCCGCACGGTCGCGCGCATCCGTGAGAGCGCCCTGGTGCAGGTCGAGCCGGGCCATCGACACCCGGAAGTCGTAGCCGGGCGGCGCCAACACGATCGCTTGCGTGTACTGCCGGCGCGCGGCATCGAGCTCGCCGGCCCACTCGTATCCCAAGCCCAGGAAGTGCACCAGCTTCGCGTTGGTCGGGTCCGCGGCCAGGCAGCGCGTGAATGCATCGATCGCCTGCGCGTATTGACCGAGACCACGGTAGGCGAGCCCAATCATCGGGCAGGCCCGATCCGGGTGTGGCGACACGGTCATGAAACGCACCCACGCCGCGGTCTCGTCGGTGGCGCGATGCATGCCGTTATAGATCCCGGCCAGCCGCGCCAGATAGTCCGGCCGCGCGCCATAGCGTTCGACCAGGTCGAGCGTCGTGGCCAGGGCGGCGTCCCATTGCTCGGCGTCCACGGCTCGCAGCGCCTCGGCGTCGCGGGCGGGCTCATCGGGTCCCGGCTCCGCATCGACGACGGCGGGGATCGGCGCGGCGATCTGCGCAAACACCGTGCACGGATCGAGCGTCCCGGCAACCACCAGCGCGGCCATGAGACACGCGGCCGACCGAGAGCGACGATTCACGGGTGTCGTGACGACGGACATCAGAAGAAGACCGACAAGGACGCCCCGAGCGTGTGCTGCCACAGCGTGCCGAAACGAGCGCGCTCCTGGCGGCTGGTGCTGCCGGCCACCGAGATCATGGTGCGGCCCAGCAGGACCTCCGCGCCGGCGCGGAACGTGTCGGCACCGAGCTGCAGCAACTCGGCGCGATCGGTCTGTTCTTCGCGAGCGGAGCCGCGGCTGTAGCCGGCGGTGAGAAAGCTCTCGCCGTCGCCCCGGATGTAGCGCCGCACGAACCCGTGGAACGACACCGAGTCTTCGGGCCCATCGAAATCAGGCACCGAGAACACCTTCCCCGTCATCATCCAGTTGCCGGTGTATTTGGTGAGCGTCGCCACGTAGATGTCGGTCGTGGCACTGAAGCCCAGACGGCGGAGGCCCACCGAGGCCTCGTACCCCCGCCCGAGCGACTGATACAGGTCGGCCGCCATGCGGTAGTTCGGGAAGAGCGCGTCGTCCTGGGACCGGCCGTACGACACGAACCCGTAGGTGCCGGGACGAATGGTCGGATAGAACTCGACCTCGAACAATCGGTCCGAAAAGCCGAAGCGCTCGGCGTGGCTCACCCTTGCGATCACGCTGCCCACCGGCGTCTGCCGGCTGAGTCCGGTCGAGTACTCGTTCCAGGGAATGCGCTGGTCCGAAAACCGGTCGGCGCCGTACCCCATCGTGAGCGTCCAGGGCCGGAGCTTCGTGTCGAGGCGGTTCTTGAGATTCCGCGCCTGTACATGGCCCGGTTGCTGCGCCAGCAGGTCCATCACGGCCTTCCGCGCTTCCTTGAACTGACCCAGGCCGTCGAGGGCGCGCGCCTCGAGCATGACCCACTCGACGTCGGAGGGGCGCTGCGAGCGGCCAGTGGCGGCGAGGTTCTGGAGCACGGCGTAGTTGCCCGTCCACCAGGCCACGTTCGCCAGGGCCACCCGGGCATCGTTGTACGTGGGCGACTGTTCGAGCACCCGGCGCAGTTCCCGGTCGGCGTCCAGATACTTGCCATCCCACGACAGCACGACCCCAAGGAGCAACCGGGCATCCGCGTCGCGGGGCGATGCGACCAGCAGCGTCTCCAGCATCGACACCGCCTCGTCGCGCCGGCCGGCGATGGCGGCGGACCGGGCGGCGGACCGTACGTCGGGAGCCTGGGCCCAGGCCATCGACACGACCCCGAAGCTCACAAGGAGCATCGTGACAGCGGCGAGCCCAGAGCGAGAGGTACGGTACGTGGTCACGCTTATAGTTTCGGCGCCGACCCGGCGCGGCTGCAGTCGGCCGACCGCCCTCGACCCGACAGTCGAGTCTCGCCCCCATCTTGTTGACCAGATACGACTTCCGCGCGAACGTCAGTGCGGAAGCTGGCCATTTCGCGTGATATGATTCCGACCGCCATGGAACAGGTGACGCTCTCGATCGACGGCGCCCAGGTGACGGTTCCCAAGGGAACGTCGGTGCTGCAGGCGGCCATTCGCGCCGGCATTCAGGTGCCCTATTACTGCTACCACCCGGGGCTGGGCATCGATGCCTCCTGCCGTGTCTGTCTCGTGAAGATCGAGAAGATGCCGAAGCTGCAGACGTCGTGCTCCACGCCCGCGGCCGACGGCATGGTGGTGCATACCAAGGACGTCGAGAGCACCGAGGCGCGCGCGGGCGTGTTCGAGTTCCTGCTCATCAACCATCCGCTCGACTGCCCCGTGTGCGACAAGGGCGGCGAATGCCCACTGCAGGACTTTTCGTCGGCGTTCGGCAACGTGCAAAGCCGCATGGACTTCCCCCGCCGCACGTTCGACGGCGAGGGCGTGAAGGCCGACGTGGACTTCGGCCCGACGTTGATGCTGAACCGCAATCGCTGCATCATGTGCACGCGGTGTGCGCGCTTCATGAGCGAGGTCGACGGCGACGCGCAGATCGGCGTCATCAACCGCGGCAACGGCAGCGAGATTGCCACCTTCAACGAACAAGGCGTGCACTCGCTCTTGTCGGGCAACCTCATGGACGTGTGTCCGGTGGGCGCCATCACCACCAAGCAGTACCGCTTCCGCTCGCGGCCGTGGGACAACCCCAACGCCATCGACACGATCTGTACCGGCTGCTCGAAGGGCTGCGCCACCACGTCGTGGCTGCGCGCCAAGCCGGAATGGGCGAAGGGCTCGCAACTGGTGCGCGTCACACCCCGCTACAACCCTGACGTGAACGGCTTCTGGATGTGCGACATCGGCCGCTTCGACTACGGTTGGGTGGAGGGTCCGAACCGCCTGCGCAAGCCGCGCGTGGCCGCGAAAGACAACGCGCAACAGGACGTGACGTGGAAGGACGCGCTCACCAGGGTGCGCGATCTGTTGAACGCCGCGGGCCGGCGCGATCCCGCGTCGGTGCGCTTCCTGGTCTCGGCGCACGCCAGCCTCGAAGAGCTGTTCCTCGTGAAGCGCGTGTCGCAAGAACTGAAGGGCGAGACGAGCGCCGGTCACCTGGCTGTGACCTGGCGCCGCTCCGCGAAATCGCAGCCGGCAGGCACGCAGTTTGTCGTGCCCGCCACCGATGCGCCAAACGTGCTCGGCGCGCGCGACCTGGGCCTGAGCGTGGGCGCGGGCCTCGACGGCGCGCCGGATCTGTCGGTCCTGCGCGCGGCAGTGGAGGCCGGCGCGGTGGACGTGATGTATGTGCTCGACCCCGGTCCCGCTGAGTCGATGGGCGACGTCGCGTGGGTGGTCGAGGCGCGGAAGGCCGGCAAGATCAAGGCGCTCGTGTATCAGGGAGTGTTGACGGGTTCGCTCGCTTCGGCGGCCGACGTGGTGCTACCCGGCGCGGCGTGGGTGGAAAAGGACGGCTGCTTCACCAACGACCAGGGGCGCGTGCAGGCGGCCTCCAAGGCCATCGTCACTCCCGGCGAGGCCGTGGAAGACTGGCAGATTCTTACGAGCGTGGCGGCGGCCCTCGGGCTGCCCTTCAGCTACGCGAGCGCGGCGGCGGTGCGCGTGGATCTCGCCGCGTCGCTGGCGGGCCAGGCCGAGTATGTGGGCCTCGGCGACAAGACCTTCAACCGGCCGGTCAGCGCGGCGACGTGGCTGCAGGCCTCGAATCCCTCCGAACGCTGGAAGTGGGACGTGATGTATCAGGACCTGCCGCCGGTGAAGGGGCACAACGTGCAGATGGAACACGCGGCCAAGCCGTCGGTGATTCCGCTGCGTCTCGTCACCGAAGAACTCGGACGCGCGTCGGACTAGCCGCTTCGCGGGCTCCGGCACAGACAGAGACGCATGCGACATCTCGCAGCCCGGTGGTTGGTGCTCGTCGTGGCCGTGGCCGTCGCGGCGGGGCTCGGCTATCACGTCACCACGCTCGAGCAGGGCGAGATCGACGCCCGGCGCGGGCTCGACGCGGCGACCACCGACGCGCGGGTCCTGCAGGGCGCCCTGGCCACCACGCGACGGGCCACGGCGGCCATGGCCTCGCCGGGTCAGCCGGCGGTGAGCTGGAGCCGGCAGGGTGCGTCGGCCATCACCACCGCGCGCGCGCGTCTTGCCAGCCTGGTCGCTGTGCCCGGCGGCGCGAGCCTGGCAGCCAGCATCGAACGCCTCGACAAGCTGGTGGAAGTCGAGGGGCGCCTGCGCGACTACGCTGTCGGTGGACGCGCGCTGATGGCCAGCGACGTGGCCTTCGGCGAAGCGCTGCCTCACATCGACGCGATCGACGAACAGGTCGCCGGTGCGCTGGCGCAGATGTACAGCAGCGCCGAACAGCACATGGCCGCTACACGCGGCCAGCAAGTGACGGCGCTCGCCGGCGCGTTTGGCACGCTGGCCCTCGCGGCGCTGATCCTGACACCGCTGGCACGCGCCCGCACCGACCAGACCGCGCCGGCCGTGAGTGTCGAACCGGCCACCGATCACGGCTCGCTCGACCTCGGCCGAATCGCGCCACTGCCTGTCGTGGCCCAGGACACGCCGCGCGCCGTGACCCGTGGCCTCGATCTCTCGCCCGTCGCGGCCGTATGCGGCGAACTGGCGCGACTCTCGGACGGCGCCACTCTGGCTTCGGTGCTGCAACGCGTGGCGCCGGCCCTTGGCGCCAAGGGCATCGTGGTGTGGTTGGCCGACGCCGATCGTCGCGCGTTGCAGGCCGCCGCGTCGTGGGGCTACGACGCGCGTCTGGTGGAGCGCTTCCCGGCGGTGCCAGTCACCGACGACAATTTGACCGCGCGCGCATTCGCCACCGGCGCGCCGTCCATTGCCCCGGGACGGGCCGGTCAGCCGGCGGCTGTCGCCGCGCCCATCGTAGGTTCGCACGGCGCGACAGGCGTGCTCTCGGTGGAGCTCATGGCCTCGGGCGGTGTCTCTGCCGACGTCGTGGCCGTGGCCGCCATCGTGGCCGCGCAGCTCGCCACCCTGCTCGAGCCGTTGCCATCGACCGTCGCGCCGGCAGCCACGCCGACACCCGACGCGCCCAAGACGCAGCAGGGCTGAGGCCGCGTTCGCGGCGCGCGGCAGCAACGCGTGGTGACACAAGGCCTGTTGCCGCTTACCAAGACCCGGCGCAATGCTACGCGCGGAAGGGGTAGAGTCTTGAATCGCATGAACCAAAAACCTGTCCCTGGCGTTGCGAGAGAGCGAGCACCTCGTAACAGAACTCTGTCGTGCAATGAGCAAGAGATTCTTGGCTACTCTCAGGGCCTGAAACGTCTGACCGAGCCGGTGGCCCATGAGGCATTGGAAGATGTCATCGTCAATCAGGATCTGTTCGCAGCCGGACCGTTCTTGCCCAGGGGTTTCGCTGACTTGATAGTCATCGACCCGCCGTACAACATTTCGAAGAATTTCAACGGCCACGCCTTCAGAGAAAAGGGGAAAGATGAATACTGCGCGTGGTTCGAATCCGTTCTCGATGTTCTGATTCACACACTTAGTCCGCAGGGGTCGGTGTACGTGTGCTCCGACTGGAAGACCTCGATTCTCATCGCACCCATTTTGGAGAAGCGCCTCGTCGTAAGGAATCGCATCACTTGGGAGAGGGAGAAGGGGCGTGGTGCCAAGGCGAATTGGAAGAACAATACGGAAGACATTTGGTTCTGCACGGCCTCTGAGAACTACTTCTTCAACGTCGATGCCGTGAAGCTGAAGCGAAAGGTCATTGCGCCCTACCGGGATGAGAACGGGAAGCCCAAAGATTGGGAAGCCGGCGCCGACGGCAACTACCGACTTACCCATCCATCCAATATCTGGAGTGACATCACGATCCCGTTCTGGTCAATGCCAGAAAATACCGACCACCCAACACAGAAGCCCGAGAAGCTGATCGCGAAGCTCATCTTGGCGAGCACTGCCACCGGCGGTTACGTGTTCGACCCATTCCTAGGCAGCGGCACGACCGCTGTTGTCGCCAAGAAGCTCGGCCGGCGGTTCCTTGGGGTCGAGCAAAACGCGGAGTATTGCTGCTGGGCAAGAAAGCGGCTAGAAGCCGCCGATAGCGATCCTGGCATCCAAGGCTACGTTGATGGGCTCTTCTGGGACAGAAACGCCATCGGCGATCAGAGGTCGAGGAGACGTGGCCCGGCTGTCGAGGACGTCGCCGAGAGCGACCTCAGCCTGTTCAGATGAGCAGGCTTACTCAAATCCTCGATGCCATTTCCTCTCACAATGGCATAAACGACAAGGCGAGACTCTCATCCCTCCTCGCGGAGCAATTCGGCCTGACGCAAGACCGTTCGGTCTTCTACTGCGAAGATTTTGCGATCAGATTCAGCGCTTCGGCTGGCAAGACCTTCTCCAATACGGTACTTTCGCTCTCGAACCTGAAGAAGATCGACCACCTGCCCTTTCTTGTGTGCCTTGTGACGCCTTCTTCGAATTACGTGTTCTTGGCCAATACGACCCTTCTCAAGAAGATCAGCCACAGCTCGCAGGAGTTGCGAACCGACAACATCAAGGGCAGCTTCAACGGTTCAGATATCCTGCGAGACTTCGAGGAGATCCCCAATATTCCCCGCAACATCGAGCGGCTCTTTGACATTCACGCCGGCCTTGGATTCGAGGGAAATCTTGTTCGCCTCGTCGAAGAGACGAACAACATCTCGCCCACAGGGCACAAGTACGCAGTGAGCGAGTCCTCCAATCGACGGATCATGGAGGCTCCGGAACGTGCGGTCCGATTCACGGCCTCGCCTGACGCAGAAGTGCTGAAGCGGGAGCTCGACGACAAAGTGAGCCGGTTCCGCAACGAGATCATCCTGGCCGCGTTGATCGAGAACGTCAATGTGCGCGGGAGGATTATCGAATACCTGATCGCAGGCGACGACGAGGTTCTGCGGCAGGAGATCGTACTGGCACTGCAGTCCAAGCGAACAAGCAAAGGCATACCAGCGTTCAGGACGGATAACGCCCTCGGAGATTATCAACGAGTCTTCGATGACTTCGTCACCGAGACGGATGTCAAGACGAAGGTCATGGTCTTGTCTTCCAACCCGAAGGCCTACAACCTGGACAAGATTCTCGAGTTCCTTTCGCACGAGAAGTCAGTGTTCATGTTTTATTTTGTTGGTGTTGATCCCACACGCATTGTCAACACGGTGCTGGTGTCGATGTTCCAAACCGATCTCCTTCGTGCAACGATTCTTTTGAAGCACTGGTCCGGTCGAAACTCCAGGGGCGTTACGCAGTTCGAGGGCAGGGCGATCGCGGATCTGATCCTTAAGCCGAGCCTTGAGATTCGCGCCGCCGAAGCGCGAGCATTCCTGGGTCGAATCATTGCGCTGTAGCCTGGTGCTCGTTTGGGACGACGGACCGACTGAACTGTCAGCATCGGAAGGATTCCCAAGAGAATTCGCGGATCTGACAAATTGGTAATTGAGTCCGCGCGCTGAACGGCCGCAGCGCACTCTTGGGTTGATCTCCGACGGTCCGGGGTCTTGACTTGCCCCGGCACGGGCGCTACGTTGCGCCATGCCAGCCACGAATCTCAGTCGCCGTGAACTGCTCGCCAGCGCGGGCGCCGGTGCCGCCGCCCTGCTGCTCGATCCGCGCAGAGCGCGAGCGCAACCAGCAGCAGGACGCGCCGTCGTCTTCGCCAACACCACCGTGGTCACCGTGGACGCGGTGCGTCACGAGGTGGCGCTGGCGGTGGCGGGCAATCGCGTCGCCGCGATCGGGCCTACGGCGGACGTGCTGGCGCAGTATCCGCAGGCCGAGGTCTACAACGGGCGCGGGAAGGCGCTGCTGCCCGGCCTGATCAACTGCCACGCCCATCTGGGCCAGACCTTGTCGCGCGGCTTCAACGAAGA
>JANORI010000057.1:0-3461 GCA_031415235.1 Acidobacteriota bacterium
GCCTGAGCTCGTGCCGGGCGGCCGGGGCGCTACGGCTTCTTCAGCGCTCCCCTGTCCACTTCGCACGGCCGCATTGGGTGGACAGCTCACCCTCGAGCCTGCCGTCGTCCTTCATCGTCGCCACGATAGGCCCGGCGAGGAGTGGGGACCGTCCCTGGGGACGAGTTCGTCCGCAGGATCGGCGCCCGAGCCCCTCGGCCGACGGCGCTTGCCGCGGCCCGACGGCGCCGTCGCTCGCGACGGACCGCCGCGTTACGATCAGCCGGTGTCCTTCTCCGTCTCGGCCAAGAACCGCCTGACACGCCACGACCTGCCCCGCTTCACGGGTGACGCGCTGTTCGAGCGGATCGCGCGCGCCGTGTGCGAGGCCGAGGTGCTGCCGCGCAAGGAGCTCTACGAGGCGTGGGAAGTGGCGCGTCGCACGCGGCGCCTCTGCCGCGGCGGCCGCGTGGTCGACGTGGCCGGTGGTCACGGACTGCTGGCCCACGTGATGCTGCTGCTCGACGACACGTCGGCTGACGCGCACGTCGTGGACCCCTCACCGCCGGAGTCCGCCGAGGCGCTTCACGGTTCCCTCGTGGCAACGTGGCCCCGTCTGGCGGGCCGCGTTGGCATGCATCCGGTGCCGCTCGCCCTCTTTCCCTGCGCGCCTGACGACATCGTGGTGTCGAGCCACGCGTGCGGCGCCCTGACCGACCATGTGCTCGACGCCGCCGCCACGGCCGGCGCCCGCGTGGCCGTGCTGCCCTGCTGCCACGACGTCGATACATGCCGTGCCGGCCCGCTGACCGGCTGGGTGGACGCGCCGCTGGCCATCGACGTGCGACGCGCGATCGGCCTCGAGCAGCGTGGCTACCGTGTGTGGACGCAGACGATTCCCGTCGCCATCACGCCCAAGAACCGCTTGCTCATCGGCGTGCCGCGCGCCGCGATCCCCGCGTCCACCGGCCAGCATTCTGTTGCAGAATAGCCGGGCGCCGCGCCCTGACCGACATCCCGCCTCGTGCGGACGGTGGCCGTGGCTGGCAAGGCGAGCTGAGGGGACACCCGGATGACACGCACGATACTTGTCGCGCTCGCTGGTACAGCCGCATCGAACAGCCACTGACGTACCTGGAAGTACGATTCGACGTGAAGTGAAAGGACCCGACATGAGACCGACCGTCAGCCGCCGTGCCTTCCTCCGCCTTGCCGGCGCCGCGCCCGTGTTGGCGGCGTCGCCAGGCGTCGTGTTCGCCGCCGATGCCGCACTCCAGGCGCGTCCAGCGATTCCCGTGCGACGCGCGGGCAAGGTCGAGATCGCCTTCAAGTCGCCCACGGCGCGGCCCAACGGGCTGCAGGCGACAGCGGAGGGCCTGTGGATCATCGACCAGGGTGCGGGCAGCCGCGCGTCTCTGGTGCGCTACTCGGATGGCCAGGTGCTGAAGTCGTTCGACACGGACACGGTGCGGCCAAGCGGCATCACCTTCGACGGCGAGGCCCTCTGGATCGGCTCGACCTTCAGCTACGAGAACGTCCGCTGCGATGCGACGACCGGTGCGGTGCTGGAACGCCGTCCGACGCCAGGCTGCACCACCTACACAATGGCGGGCGACCCGCCGCTACGCCGCAGTCCGCTCGCACCGCCCCCGGCGGCGCCCGCCGTGCCGGCCGCCGCCGCGACTCCGCCGGCCGTCCGACTCACGCAGGGCCCGCATGGCCGCTTCCAGGGCGCGCATGGCCAGGAGTGGCGTGACGGCAAGCTGTGGACCACGTCCACCTCGGCGCGCTCGATCTACCGGCTCGACCCGAAGTCATGGGTCGTAGAGCAGCGGCTGGCCGTGCCGGGCCCGCGCCCGCACGGGCTGGCGTGGGAAGGCCGCTATCTGTGGCACGGCGACGGCGATCTGAACGCGTTCTTCAAGTACGACCTCGACAGCGGGCAGATCGTGGAGAAGATCCAGCTGGCCGACACCGACCCGCTCGCACATGGGCTCACGATCTGGAACGGCACGCTGTGGTACTGCGACGACGTGGGCGTCGTGTGCCGCATGTCGCTGTAGGCCGACCTGGCAGGATCCCTGGCCGTGTCGAAACGTTACTGGTTGATGAAGTGTGAGCCCAGCGCCTACACCATCGAGGCACTGGAACGAGACGGTGTCACGAGTTGGGAGGGCGTGCGCAACTACCAGGCGCGCAACTTCATGCGCGACGACATGCGCCAGGGCGACGGCGTGCTGTTCTATGCGTCGAATGCCGACCCCTCGGGGGTCACCGGGCTGGCCACTATTGCCCGTGCGGGCTACCCCGACCACCTCGCGTGGAAGAAGGGCCACATGTACTTCGACGAGACGAGCACGAAAGATTCGCCCGTCTGGTACATGGTGGACGTGGGCTTCGTGGGGCGCTTCCCCGAAGTCGTGCCGCTCGAGGCGCTCAAGACCACCAAAGGCCTGGAAAAGATGCTGGTCACCCAGAAAGGCAGCCGGCTTTCGGTGCAACCGGTCGCCAAGGCCGAATACGACATCGTGGTTCAGCTGGGCCGACGATCCACGGCGCGAAAGCGGCGCTGACCGCGACGGGCGGAGTACAATCAGCTGTTGAACACCATCACTGATGCTCCCGCTCCGCTCGGGTTTGCCGACCTCGGCCTTGACGACTCCATCGTCAAGGCGGTCGTGGCCCTGGGTTACGAAGAAGCCACCCCCATCCAACGTGCGGCGATTCCGGTGCTCCTGGCCGGACGCGACATCATCGGCCAGGCCGGCACCGGCACCGGCAAGACAGCGGCGTTCGCCCTGCCGCTGCTGCACCGTCTGCTCGAGTCGCCCGCTCCGAAGAAGGGCGTGCCTCGCGCCCTGATCCTCGTGCCCACGCGCGAGCTGGCCATGCAGGTGGCCGAGGCCGTTCACAAGTACGCGAAGAAGACCACGCTCACGGTCGTGCCGGTCTACGGCGGCGCGCCGATGGACCAGCAGATTCGCGCGCTGCGCCGCGGCGTCGAGATCGTGGTGGCCACGCCCGGCCGCGCGCTCGATCATCTGCGCCGCAAGACACTCGACCTCACGGCGCTCGAAGTGCTCGTGCTCGACGAAGCCGACGAGATGCTCGACATGGGCTTTGCCGACGACCTCGAGGCGATTCTCACGTCCACGCCCGACACGCGCCAGACGGCGCTCTTTGCCGCCACGATGGCCCCGCGCATTGCGTCGATTGCCGAGCGTCACCTCAACAAGCCCGAACGCATCACGGTGAAGGCCGAGAAGCGCGCCGCTGGCAAGATGCCGCAGGTGCGCCAGGCCGCCTACATCGTCTCGCGCAGCCAGAAGGGCTTCGCCCTCGGCCGCATCCTCGAGTTCGAGGACCCGACCTCCGCGATCGTCTTCTGCCGCACGCGCATCGAAGTGGACGAGCTGACCGACACGCTGAAGTCGCACGGCTACGGCGCTCAGGCCTTGCACGGCGGTCTTGACCAGCGTCAG
>JANORI010000058.1:0-2191 GCA_031415235.1 Acidobacteriota bacterium
TCAAGACCACCTTCCAGGTCTCTCAGAACAATCAGCTGATTGGCTTCATCAACAGACGCGAGAAGCTTCAGGACAAACGCGGCATCAGCGTGACGACGCCGCTCTCAGCCGCCTACTACCAGTCGTCCGAGAACACGCCGATGAAGGCGGAGTGGACGAGCGTGCTCGGCAGCCGCGCGTTCCTCGACGTGATCGCCGGCAACTGGTGGAACTTCTTCCCGCTGCGCCCCGTTCGCGACTTCGACCTCTACGACGGGCCCTGGGGCCCAGGTCGGGTCAACCTGGCCAACAACCAGATCTTCGACGGCGGCGCCAACAACGGCTACCAGGACCAGAAGCGCTGGAAGCCCCAGGCCTATGTGAGCCTGTCGTACTTCATGGACGGTTGGGCCGGCAGCCACGACTTCAAGGTGGGGTACGACATCAAGCGCGATCGACGGAGCCTCTTCCGCGATCAGCCCTTCGACCTCTTCTACCGCGACAACGGCATCGACGCGAGCGGCAACTGGATCCCGTCGCAGATCGACCTCTACAACACCGACGTCACGGGCGTCAACGACGTGAACTACCAGTCGGTGTGGGCGCAGGACAACTGGAAGCTCAGCAACCGCCTCACGGCGACGCTTGGCTTGCGCTGGGAGTACTACAAGGACGGCTGGCCGGAGCAGCAGTTCGCGCCGAACGGCATTGGCGTCCTCAACGGCTTTACCGATCAGCGCTACATCGACTTCATGGCGCAGCGGTCAGTGGCGCCCCGGACCGTCGCCAGTACTAAAGACTTCTCGCCGCGCTTGGGCCTGGCCTACGACCTCACGGGCGACAACCGCACGGTGGCCAAGGTGTATTTCGGCCAGTCGCGCTGGAACTCAGCCGACACGCTGGCCGACCGCGAGAACCCCGTCGGCATCGGCCAACTGCGCTACCAGTTCGTCCCCTGCTCGGCAACGCGCACGACCAACTGCGACCTGAACGGCAATCGCGTGGTCGACGGCCCCGCCGAACTCGGCAACTTCCTGACGGCCGTCGGCAACGCCGGATCGTTCATCGTCGATCGCGAACTGAAGCGCCCGGTGAGCAACGAACTGTCGACGAACCTCGAGCGCGAAGTGGTCAGCGGCCTCTCGGCCCGCGTGTCCTACGTCTACAAGAACATGCGGAACGTCTGGGGCGAGTCGGATCTGATTCGGGCCGGGGCCTACACGACGCCCTTCAACTACACCGACCTCGGTCCGGACAACCGGGCCGGCACGGGCGACGAGCAGCAGTTCACGTTCCTCGACCGTGCGGCGACCCTCGGCCAGCGGCGGGTGTGGACGAACCCCGAGGGCTTCGACGCCGACTTCAACACCGTCGAAGTGGCTGTCAATCGCCGCATGTCTGGCAGATGGATGGCGCTCTCCTCGTTCGGGTACACCTGGTCGAAGATGCAGCACATCTCGGACGCGGCGACGCCAACGCCCACGGGCTAAACGCGAAACTTCTCGTACCGGCCGTTCGACAACATCTTCGGCGACGAGAACGGACGCGAGACGAGTACCGTGTGGAACTACAAGATCATCGGCCGCTACCAGGCACCCTGGGGCGTCGGCGCGTCGGGTTCGTGGCGCGTGCAGAGCGGCCAGCAGTACGGTCGTACGGCGTCAGTGAACTTCCCCGGCGAGGGCACGCGCGTCGTGCGCGTGGAGGAGATCACCGCCAACCGCTATCCGAACATCTCCATCCTGGACCTGCGCGTCGACAAGTCGTTCACGCTGCCGAGGTACGGCAAGGTGACGTTCCAGTTCGACGGCTTCAACATGGCCAACAGCGGCGCGATCACCGCCTTCCGCCAGACCACCGCGCAATACCGCGAGGTCACCGAGACCCTGGCGCCGCGGATCTTCCGCGTGGGCTTCCGCTGGGACTTCTAGCCAGGGCCTGGGGACTCGGGGCTGGGGGCTAGGGCTTCCAGCCGTCACACTACAGGGGCGGTTCGCCGGTGGCGAGCCGCCCCTCTTTTCTTGTACTGCGCGGAATTGCATGCGGCGCACGCATGGACCCGACCCAATCGCATGAATTGTCTACGGAATATTGAAGCATTGTCTGCGAATGTGTCTATGCATGTGCTAGTGTGGCGCCGCCTCTTGCATGACACGACGCGCGTGGCACTCCCACCTCGCCGCCGTGCTGGGTTATGTCTGCATCGCCGTGG
>JANORI010000059.1:0-1798 GCA_031415235.1 Acidobacteriota bacterium
AGCTCGGTGCCGATGATGCCGCCGAACGTGGCCAGCAGGATCGTGCCGCACGCCGACAACGCCTGGGCCAGGGCCAGAATCCACACGTTCCGCATGCGCCATGGTACAGCGGCCCTGCGCCGGCGGGTGGCGGGGGCTTCGCGAGCACCCCGCGCCCGCACGTCACGGTTGCGTCGGCGTCGCGGGCGGCTTGCGCTGCAGGGCCATGAAGGCGAACGCCTCGGGCAGATTCGGCACGACCACGTCCATGTGATTACCGCCCGCCACCTCCACGTACGTCACGGTAGCGCCGGCCTTCTGGAGCGCGGCCACCATCACGCGCGAGCCATTCACGTTCACCGTGGGGTCGGCATCGCCGTGCACGACGAATTGGCGAATGCCCTTCATCCGCCCGGCCAGCAGCGGCGAGCCCACACCCGAGAAGGGCACGGCCGCGGCCCACACGTCGGGGTACTTCGAGGCGAGCGCCCACACGCCGATCGCCCCCATCGAGTGGCCGAGCAAATAGATTCGCGACTCGTCCACCTTATAGTGCGCCTTCATCAGCCGCAGCACCTCGAGCACGTCCTTCTCGCTGTACTCAGTGCGACGCTGCGCCGCCGCATCGCTGACACCCATCAGCGGCGAGCCGTAGAACCCGTCCACGCGATAGCCGAGCGGCGCCGCCAGCAGGAACCCGTGCTGCTCGGCGAGCGTCGGCGTCAGCTTCGCGTAGGACTCGAAGAAGGAATCTTCAGTGCCGCCCAGGCCATGCAGCGCAATGACGAGTGGCAGGGCGCGCGTAGGCGCATACGTCGTCGGCACGTAGACGCGGTAGGGCATCACCTCGTTGGCGCCGTCGAGCAGGTGGTGGCGTTCGAAGTCGCCGGTGCGCTTCGCAAACGGATCCTTGCCGCCTTTGGCGCCGGCCGCCACGGCTTCAGCCGCAGCCAGCTCCGTGGCCAGATTGAAGCTGCCGAGTGTCACGCGGCCCAGGTTCACGCGGCGGATGTAGTCGGCGGGATAGCGCAGATCGGCGCGCACACTCGGCGGCGCCGTCACGGCGGCGCTCTCAAGGGCGCGGAGGCGCGCGTCGAGGCCGCGGCGCACGACCATCTGCAGCACGGTCGTGGCCAGCGCCGTGGCGCCGTCGCGCAGCTCCGCTTCGAGCACGTAGGTGTCGTCGGCCGCGCTCGACAGATCCACCTCAATGGCAAACGGCGACTCGCGCAGGTCGCGGCTCACCCCGTCGAACACCCCCAACTCGCGCACCAGGATGAGTGCCGGTGGCGCCGCCCGTGAGGAGACCGCCGCCGTTCGCCGCTTGAGCCTCATGGCCACCGACAGCGTCGGCGTCAGCTCGGTGGCGGGCCGGTAGATCTGCTCGAGGCGCACGGCGTAGGGCGCTTGCGGGTCGACGATGGTGCGTTCGGCGCGCAGCACGAGCGAGGTCTGCAGGTCGAGCGCCGGCGTCCAGGCCCGGCCGTCGAGCAGCGTGACGCCCTTGGCCAGTTGTCGCCGCACCTCGCCCGTGTGGCCCAGGCGCGTCGCCTCGGCAATCGCCGCGTCGACCGCGTCAACTTCGGTCTTGAGCGGCCCGTCCGGCTTCACCGTGGCCTTGCGTGTGCTGTAGAGCACGCGCGCCAGGTTGATGTTGGGCAGGGCCTGAGCCGAGACCCCCATGGGGGTCAGCATCAACGCGCAGAGAGTGGCGAGCACCAGTCGTTGCATGGCCGCAAGCTACTCCGAACCACGCCTGGGCCTGCCGCGCGTCGTCGGTGACTACGCGGCCGGGCCGCGCCAGCCAGCGGAGCGCTCG
>JANORI010000060.1:0-8509 GCA_031415235.1 Acidobacteriota bacterium
ATACTGGCCGTCTTAATCGACGCGATCCCGTGGCTGACCAGGGAAGTTGGGTGCAAATCCCACACGGTTCCGCCACTGTAAGCGGGGAGCGCACAACGCCCTCGTCTTCCCCCCGTTGGCGCCGCTTGGCTCCAATCGGCAGTGACGGGCTGGCTCGAAGCCAGCCGGTGGACGTGCGCTCCCCGCTTACAGTGGCGGAACCGTGTGGGATTTGCACCCAACTTCCCTGGTCAGCCACGGGATCGCGTCGATTAAGACGGCCAGTATAGCCGCGATTGCCTCGTCACACGACGTTTGCGTAAGATGTCGCGTTTGTGTTTCGATGTCAGCGGGCAGCCTGGCGGCTGGCCGACCGACCGACCGACCGACCGACCGACCGACCGACCGACCGAGAGGACCGCATGAGCAAGAGTTCGACCGTGACCGTCCGCGAAACCCCTGTCGAAGCGGTGACCCGTGTGACGGCCGGCGGCCTCGTGATTCACGGCGAGAACCTCGTCATCGACACCGACGAGCGCCTCGAGTTGGTCGACCTCACCGATCGAGTAATGGAGCATGTGCGGAAGTCCCACATCACCGAGGGCATGATCACGCTCTGGTCGATGCACACGACTTGTTGCGTGTTCGTCAACGAATTCCAGACGGCGCTGCTGAGCGATATCCGGCGCTTCCTCGAAGAGATGGTCGCCCGTGACAGCTACTACCGGCACAACGACCCCGAGCATTCCGATTGCGACCGCATGAACGCGGATTCGCATCTGCGCGCCATGCTGCTTGGTCACTCCATCACCCTGCAGATCAGCGGCGGGGAAGTGGTGTTGGGGCAGTGGCAGCGCATTCTGGTGGCCGAGCTCGATGGTCCCAGGTCCCGCACCCTGCGCGCGCAGGTTTGGGGTGTGTCGTAGACGCATGCGACACCGCCTTCGCGCCGCCGGACTCATCGACATCGCCGACAAGGTTGAGGCGCGCCAGCGTCTCAGCTTCGACGACGGGGTGCGCTTGTTCGAGACGCCCGAGTTCCTCGGCGTGGGCTGGCTCGCCAATCGCGAACGCGAACGGCGTCACGCCGGCCGCACCTACTTCAATCACAACCTGCGGCTCGAGGCCACGAACGTATGCGAGGCCTCGTGCCTCTTCTGCTCGTTTGCCCGCCTCACGCCCGACAAACCCGGTGCCCACACCAAGACGGTGGAGCAGATGCTCGACCGGCTGCGCGCGCGCGCCGGCGAGGCGCTGACCGAGGTGCACATGGTGAACGGCCTGCACCCGGAGTTGCCGTTCAGCTACTACACCGACCTGCTGCGCGGGTTGAAGGGGGTGCGTCCGGGCATTCACCTGAAGTGCTTCACGGCGGTCGAGATCGCATTCTTCGCGGATCACTACGGCAAGACCGACCGGCAGGTGCTCGAGGAACTGCGCGCCGCCGGACTCGATTCGTTGCCCGGGGGCGGTGCCGAGATCTTCGCGCCGCGGGTGCGCCAGAAGATCTCGTACGACAAGTGCGACGGCGACCGCTACATCAGCGTGCATCGCACTGCGCACGCCCTCGGCATGCGCACCAACATGACGATGCTCTACGGCCATATCGAGACGATGGCCGAGCGCGTCGATCACCTGCTGCAGATTCGCGCGCTGCAGGACGAGACGCGCGGATTGCAGGCGTTCATCCCGCTGGCGTTCCATCCCGACAACAACCAGATGCGCAAGTTGCCGGCGCCGACCGCCACCGACACGCTGCGCGTGCACGCCGTGGCGCGGCTGTTGCTCGACAACGTGGACCACATCAAGGCCTACTGGATCTCCACGAGCGTGGAGCTGGCGCAGACGGCCCTGTGGTTCGGCGCCGACGACCTCGACGGCACGGTCCAGGAAGAGACGATTTACCACATGGCCGGGTCGAAGACGCCAAGCGCGCTCAGCACCGATCAGATCGAGCGTCTCGTGCGCGCTGCCGGGCGGGAGCCGATCGAGCGCGACACGCTCTACAACGTGGTGCGTGTGCCCGACGCAGTCGCTGTCTAGCCGTCGTTCGCGCTACTACCTTACCGCTGACACGTCGGGCAGAAGTACGTCGAGCGCGCGCCCTGCACGATCTGTGCGATGGTGCCACCACAGCCCCGCCGCGGGCAGCGCGTGCCCGCGCGCTCGTAGACGCGGAACCGCGACGGCTGCGTGTCGCTGCGGCCAAGCGCGGCCTCGAGCACCTGCACGATCGCTGCCGCCAGTCGCGCGGCCGTGGCCCGAGGGCGTCCTGCCGGCGTCGCGATGGTCGAACTCCGCCGCTTCGGCGACAACCGCGCGACAAACAGCGCCTCACTCACGTAGATGTTCCCCAGTCCGGCGACGACCCGTTGGTCGAGCAATGCCAGCTTGAGCGGTACCGCCTTTCCTGCGCACGCCCGGGCCAACACGGTTGCGTCAAATGCCGCCGAGAGCGGCTCTGGCCCGAGCCGGCCCAACACCGGGTGCGCCGCCAGCCCGCCGCGGGGCACGAGATCCATCAAGCCGAAGCGCCGGGGGTCGTTGAACGTCACGAGCGTCCCCGACGTCATCTCGAAGACCACGTGGTCGTGCTTTGGATCGTCGGCGTCCTCGGCCGCGCGATACCCACCGGAGACGCGCTGCCGCGCCACGCGGAATCCTCCAGTCATGCCCAGATGGATGAGCAGCGTTTCGCCCGACGACAGCGCCACCAGCAGATACTTGGCGCGCCGTGTGACGCCGGTAACGGTCTGACCGACGAGCCGCTCGATGAACTCGGGCGGAAACGGGATGCGCAGGTTCGCGCGACGGAGCTCCACGGCGTCGAAGCGCGCGCCAGTCAAAACCGGCTCGAGCTCGCGCCGCACCAACTCGACTTCGGGTAGTTCGGGCACGCCCAAGGATGCCATGGGCGCGGCATGTGACCCCACCGATGTGTTCGGCGTCCAACGTGGTAGCATCGAAATCAGACCAAGGTGCGCCGGCCGCGAGAGTGCGTTGGCACGCTTTGGTGTTTTGCGCTCGGAGATTGCGACATGTTTCACAAGCACGCAATCTGCTTGCCGGGCGCGCCGAGGGACTGACGCCGATGGGCACGGGCACGTTTCTGCCGGTTCTCAACGTAGTCGAGAAGGCCAGCATTCGCGAACGGCAGCCGCTGCCGGAACGCTACCTGGGCCTGTCCGACGACGAGATGGGCAGTCGCATCGCGACCGCGCGGGCCACGCTCCGCGACAGGCTCGTGATTCTCGGCCACCACTACCAGCGCGATGAAGTGATTCGCTTTGCCGACTACACGGGCGACTCGCTCAAGCTGTCGCGCGAAGTGGCAAAGCACCCCAACGCGCAGTACATCGTCTTCTGCGGCGTGCACTTCATGGCCGAGAGCGCGGACGTGCTCGCGCTGCCGCACCAGCAGGTGATCCTGCCCGACCTGGCTGCCGGCTGTTCGATGGCCGACATGGCGCCGGCCGACGAACTGCAGATCTGCTGGAGCGAACTCGAGCAACTCGGCGTGTCTGCGCGCACCGTGCCCGTGACCTACATCAACTCCGCCGCCGCGATTAAGTCGTTCGTGGGCGAGCACGGCGGCACCGTGTGCACGTCGTCCAACGCCGCGGCGGTGCTGAAGTGGGGCTGGGAGCAGAAGGAGAAGATTCTCTTCCTGCCGGATCAACACCTGGGCCGCAACACCGCCTTCTTCCGCATGGGCGTGCCGCTCGATCGGATGGTGGTGTGGGATCCGCATCAACCGTACGGCGGACTCACGCGTGAGCAGGTCGACGCCGCGCGCCTCATCCTGTGGAAGGGCCACTGCTCGGTGCACGTGCGCTTCAGCGCGAACCAGATTGCGCTCGTGCGCCAGGAGCATCCCGGCGTGCGCGTGATCGTGCACCCGGAAGTGCCGTTTGACGTGGTGCAGGCGGCCGATGACAACGGCTCGACCGAGTACATCCTGAGCCAGGTGCGCGCGGGCGCGCCAGGGTCGATCTGGGCCGTGGGCACCGAGGTGCATCTCGTGCACCGGCTGGCCGAGGAAGTAGCGCCTCGCGGAATCACGGTGCTGTCGCTTGACCAGCTCGGATGCCTGTGCAGCACGATGTTCCGGGTGTCGCCGAATCATCTGCTGTGGGTGCTCGAGGGCCTGGTCGAGGGCCAGGTCTACAACCAGGTGGAGGTGCCCGAGCATCAGATCCGCTGGGGCCGCGTGGCGCTCGACCGCATGCTGCAGATTCACTGAGGTCCCCACGCGCATGCCGGACGTGATACTCGTAGACGACCTCGTCACCGACAGCGCGCTGCGTTCCCGCGGCGTGGGCAAGGCCTTGCTATCGAGGTGCGAAACCGTCGCCGTCGAGCACGGCTGTCGCGAGTTCGTGCTCGACTCGGGCGTTCAGCGCGCTCACACCCATCGCTTCTACTTCCGCGAGGGCCTGGCCGTGCGCGCCTTCAACTTCGGCAAGTCCCTGCCTGCCCCGCCTGTGCCGTCCGAGACGTAATCGGAGGCGCGGGTCTGCTACGATCGTCGCAACACCCACATTCAACCATCTCACTGAGGAGGCTCGTTCCATGGCTCATTCCCTGCCCGCGCTGACGTATGACCACGCGGCGCTCGAACCGCACATCGACACGCAGACCATGCAGATTCACCATGGCAAGCACCACCAGGCCTACGTGACGAATCTGAACGCCGCGCTCGACAAGCATCCCGAGCTGCACGACAAGAGCCTCGACGACCTGGTGAAGGGCATTGCGACGGTGCCGGAAGACATTCGCGGCGCCGTGCGCAACAACGGCGGCGGCCACTGGAACCACTCGATGTTCTGGACGCTGATGGCCCCGAACGCCGGCGGCGCGCCCACGGGCGACGTGGCCGGTGGCATCGATGCGGCCTTCGGCAGCTTCGACAAGTTCAAGGAACAGTTCCAGGCCGCCGGCATGGGCCGCTTCGGCAGCGGCTGGGCCTGGCTCGTCGACAACGGCGGCAAGCTCGAGATCACCAGCACGCCGAATCAGGACACCCCGCTCATGGACGGCAAGAAGGCCATCCTCGGCGTGGACGTGTGGGAACACGCCTACTACCTGAAGTACCAGAACCGCCGCGCCGACTACCTGGCCGCGTTCTGGAACGTGGTGAACTGGGCCGAAGTGAACCGGCTCCTCAAGGGCTAAGAACAAGGGACTCGGGACTCGGGGCTGGGGCGGGCCGCGTCACGTGGGTCCGCCATCCTTGCTCCGGCGGTGCGTTCACGACTTCTCATGCGCGCTCGTGTCATCCGCCTGATGCTGGTTGCGGTGTGTGCCGCGCCGGCCGCGCACGCGCAAGACGTCCCGCCGGTCGCGAGCGCACCGGCGTCGGCTGCGCCTGGCGACACGTCGTTCCTCGTGCAGAACCTGACGCGCGCGGAACTCTGGCGGTTCTTCGAGCCGCCGCCCGGCGGCGGCGCGCATCCCGACTACGTCTTTCTCGGCAATCGCTCCACGCTCGGCGTGCGCTACCGCGGCACGCGCTGGGGCTTGCACGGCGCCATCCAGTACGTGCGCCTCGAGAACCTGCCGTCTGGCGCCATCGGCCCGGGTTTGCTCGGCACCGGTGGGGCCTACTTCTACCAGGCGAACGGCACCTTCAGCTATCAGTTCTACCTGCGGAGTCTCGGTCTCAGCGTCACGCATCCACGGAGTGGCGCGTGGCTCGAGGCCGGGCGCTTCTCGCGGGCGGCGGCCGAGGAGCCCGCGTCCGGCGATCCCGCCATCGACACCCTCGTTCGCGCTCACCTGAACGGGCGACTGCTCGGCGACATGGAATGGTCCATGTACCAACGCGCGTGGGACGGCGCCCGCGGCGGCATCGCGCGTAAGAGCTGGCGCGCCACGGTGACGGCGGCCGCGCCCACGCAGGGCACCTACGAGGAGTCCGCGAACCTGACGATGTCCAAGCTGCACGTGGCCGCGGTCGAGCTCAGCACGCGCGCCGATGCCTTCGTGCCGAACACGGCCGTGACGGCGTTTGCGTACGGCTACGACGACCAGCGCGGCGTCACGGCGCGTCCCGACAATCAGGTGTCGCTGCCGACGCGACGCGTGCCCACGCCCACCGAGGCCGACGTGCGGATCGGCACGTTCGGCGCGTCCGTCGTGGGCGCCTATCCCAATGCGGTCGGCCGTTCAGATGCGCTGCTTTGGGCCGCGGCGCAGACCGGCCACTGGTACGGGCAGCGCCATCGCGCCTTTGCGGCGGCAGGGCAGGTGGGGCAGCAATGGACACGCGCGCCCTGGCAGCCGTGGCTGCGTACCGGCGTGGACTATGCGTCGGGCGATGGCAACGCCTTCGACGACTCGCACGGCACGTTCTTTCCGATGCTGCCGTCGGGCAATCAGTTCTCGCGGTCGTCGTCGTATGCCTTGATGAACGTGGTGGATGCATGGGCCGAGGCGCGCTTCACGCCGGCGTCCTCCGTGGACGCGCAGGCCGCCGTGCACCACGTACGTCTCGCCAATCGGCGCGACTGGTGGTACACGGGCAGCGGCGCCACGGCGCGCACCGGCACCTTCTTCGGCTTCCAGGCCCGCAACACGATCGGCGCGCAAACGCTGGGCACGATCGTGGAGGGCGAGATCACCTGGCGGGCCGCACGCTGGTGGACCCTGCGCGCTTATGCGGGGCGCATGGCTGGAGGCGATGCGGTGCGTACGGTGTTTGCAGGACGCCGTCTCGTCACGGCGTGGCTGGAATCGCTCGTGAGCTTCTGATTCAGAGTGCGCCGCTGCCGACGCGCGCCGTCAGAAGAGCACGACGTCCACGAGCGTGCCGGCTTCAACGGCCGCCACATCGGCGGCAATCTCGATATAGCCGTCGGCGTGCGCCATGCTCGTGATGTCGCCGCTGGCCTTGAACGCAGGCTCCGCCTGGCCGTCCACGACGCGTACCGTGTAGAACTGGGTGCGGCCCAAGCTCGACGCCACGCGACGGGCCAGCGGCACCGAGATGATGTGCGGCTGATGCGCCGGCAGGCGTGCGAGCGTGCGGAGGAACGGCACCAGCAGCACGTAGGCGTTCGTGAGACACGACGTGGGATTGCCGGGCATGCCGAACACCGGCACGGCGCCGATGCGGCCGAACGCCGTGGGCTTGCCCGGCCGCGTGGCGATGCCGTGGAACACCACCTCGCCCCGGCGCGTGAGGATGTCGAGCACGAGATCGCGGTCGCCCACGGAGCTGCCGCCCGAGAACACGATCAGGTCGCAGTCGGTCGCGATGTCCACCGCGGCGTCGAGCGCCTCGAGCGTGTCGGCGGCCACGTCGAGCGGCACCGCCACACCTCCGTGCGCTTCCACGATGGCCGCGAGCGTATGGCGATTCACGTCGTAGATTTGTCCCGCACCGAGCGGCGCACCGGGCGCGATCACCTCGTTGCCGGTGGACACGATGGCCACGCGCGGACGCGCGTAGACGTCGAGGGCCGGCAGGCCCAGCGCCGCCACCACACCAACGCGCGCAGGCAGCAGCACGTCGCCCGCGCGCAACACCGTGGCGCCAGCGGTGATGTCGGCGCCCGCGCGGCCCACGTGCTGACCGGCGTGCACCGGCGTGAGCACGCGCACCACGTCGCCCTCGCCAGCCGCGGTCTCTTCCACCATCACCACCGCGTCCACGCCGGGCGGCAGCGGGGCACCGGTGGCGATCTCGGCGCATTCTCCGGCGCCCACCGCGCGCGTCATCACCTCGCCCGTGAACACCCGGCCCACCGGCGTCAGCGTACGCGGCTGGTCGGGCGTGGCGCCGGCCGTGTCAGCGGCGTGCACGGCGTAGCCATCCATCATGGCGCGGGCAAAGGACGGCACGTTGGCGGCGGCCACGACGTCGCGCGCCACGACGCGTGCCGCGAGCTGCGCCAGCGGCACCGTGTCCACGCGCGCGATCGCCCGCACGGCCGCGGCGAGCAGGGCCTGGGCGTCGTCGAGGGGAATCGTCGACTGAAAGGGGCGCATCTACTTCGACGCCTGCTGCACGAGGTGGCCCAGCTCGGGCAGCACCAGCGTGGTCATGGCCAGGCGCACCGCGCCCTCCGACCCGGGCAGCGCAATCACGACACGGCCGCGCGCCAGGCCGGCGCAAGCGCGGCTCATCATGGCGGCCGAGCCGATGTCGGCGTAGCTGAGCATGCGGAAGAGCTCGCCAAAGCCATCGAGCTGCTTCTCGAGCATCTCGGTGATGGCCTCGAAGGTGGAATCGCGCGAGGTGATGCCGGTGCCGCCGGTGGTGATGATCACCTGGGCCTCGCCGCGGAGCTGCGCGGCCACGAACGCGGTGACGTCGGCCGGCTCGTCTTTCACGAGCGCCCGTGCGGTCACGTGGTGACCCGCCTGCTCGAGCAACGCCACGATGGCCGCGCCGCTCGTGTCGGTGGCCTCCGTACGCGTGTCACTGACGGTGAGCAGGGCGACCCTCACGGACGCCGGGCCGGAGGCTTTGTGAAGCTGGTCGGACACCCGGCGATCATACGGGGGCTAGGGGCTGGGGGCTAGG
>JANORI010000061.1:0-3430 GCA_031415235.1 Acidobacteriota bacterium
GTGTCCACCTGCTCCATCGTGGCGACGTCGTAGATGGTCACCTCGTTGCCGAACACGTAGAGCAGCTTGCCGTCGGGCGAGAAGCGGAGAGCCACCGAGTAGTACGACGGCTCCGGATCGATCGTCCATGGCACCTTGCGCGTGACCTTGTGCTGCACCAGGTCGTACAGGATGAACTCGGGCGGGCCGATCTCCCACCGGTCGATGAGCTTGGTGGCCGCGTGCGCCACAATCACCATCGTGCGGTGCTGCGGGTCGACCTCGTAGGCCTGCGCCCGCACGTGGTGGCTCCCGTCGCTCAGCGTGAAGCTGTCGATGCTTTGCCGGGTGCGGACGTCCACCACTTCGAAGCGCTCCTGATTGGCGCTCTGGACGTAGAACCGCGACCGGTCGGGCGACAGGCGCACGGCGAAGGGCGCGCCGATCTTCAGCGGGATCTTCGTGACCGTCTCGGTCGCCTCGTCGATGGCCGTGAGGTGACCCGAGTACGATCCGACAAAGATCGTGCCCGTGCCGGCCGAGGGCGCCCGCGGCGATTGCGCGGCCGGGCTGGCGGCTGCCAGAGTGAGCACGACGAGGATGGACGCGAGCCAGCGAGTCATTTGCGCGGATTCTGCCATAGATCGCCCGGCCAGGCGGGGACGATTTCCTGCCAATGGCGCATGACGGGAAGAGGGTAACATCACTGAGTGGCGCGGGCGTTGGTGTCGCGCAGGAACGGGTGGCATGTCAGAGATGTGGGTGTTGGCCGTGGGCGCGGCCGTTGCGGGCTTGGTGCAGGGAATTTCGGGTTTCGCGTTTGCGATGGCGGCCATGGCGATTTGGGTGTGGGGCGTCGACCCCCAGGTAGCTGCGGTGATGGCCGTCTTTGGCGGCCTGACGGGTCAGATCCTCTCGGTGCTCCGGGTGCGCCGTGGCTGGCACGTATCGCTGCTGTGGCCGTTCGTGCTCGGCAGTGCGGTGGGCATCCCCCTGGGCACGCGGTTGTTGCCGCTGCTCGATCCCAATCGCTTCAAGCTCGTGCTGGGCGGCATGCTGGTCGTGTGTTGCTCGGCCATGCTGGCGACGTCGCGCTTGCCGAGCGTGAAGACGGGCGGCCGATGGGCCGACGCCGTGGTCGGCCTTCTAGGCGGCGTCATGGCGCCCTTGAGCGGCTTCAGCGGCCTGGCGCCCGCCCTGTGGGCCACCCTGCGCGGCTACTCCAAGGACGAACACCGCGCGGTCTTGCAGAATTTCAACCTGGTCGTGCTGGCGGCCACGATGGCGTCGCTCGTCTGGACTGGGCGCGCCCGCGCCGAGCATCTGCCGGAAATGGGCGTCGTGGCGGCCTCACTCGTGGTGCCGTCTCTGTACGGCTCGAAAATCTACACGGGCATGAGCCCGGCCGCCTTCCGCAACGGCGTGCTGTGGCTGTTGGTGTTTGCCGGCGCCACGATGCTGGCAGCGGCGCTCAAGAACCTGGTGTTCTGAGGGGCCCGCCAGGCTAGCGCCGGACGCGTGCGGTGTAGACGAACTCGCCGGCACGCACCACGACGTCGTCCCCATCCACAATCACTGACACGGATCGTTCGGGCTCGGACGGCCGCAGCCGGGCGCGGCCCGTGAAGCTCGCCCACTCGCGCGCGGTCTGGAGCTGCCCGAACGTCGTCATCGCGAGTGCCACGCCGGTGTCCCTCTGCGTCAGCCTGAACGTGCCGCTCGCCGCGCGGGCGCCTGCACCCTGCGTCACGTCGATGACGAGCGACGTCTGCGCCTGCGTGCTGCGACGACGCACTGTGCGCGCGTCAGCGCTCATCGGACGTGTGGGCATGTGCGCACCTCGCCGCAGCGCTTCGCCGGCCCGTTCGCCCGTGGCCCTGCCGTCGCGCAGTGACACCCGGCCGTTGACGAGCACGACGCGGATACCGCCTGAGGGCAGCGTCGGCGCGTCGAACGTGGCGTGGTCGATGACGGTGGTGGGATCGAAGACCACGACGTCAGCGGCCATGCCGGGCGCGACCAGACCGCGATCGACCATGCCGACCGTGGCTGCCGGCAGTCCCGTCATCTTGCGAATCGCGTCTTCCCACGTGAGCGCCTGCTGCTCGCGCACGTAGCGACCCAGCACCCGCGGAAACGTGCCGTAGTACCGCGGATGCGTCGCCTGGCCCGCGACCGCTCCGCAGTCGCAGGCCACCGACGCGGTGGGATGCTGCAGGATCTCTACGAGGTCGGCTTCCACGCCGAACCGCGCGATGATGCCAGGGCTGCCGCGTTCGAGCAGCCGCACGACCGCCTCGCCGGCCGGCACCTGCAGGTCGCGCATCACCTGCGTCAGGTCCTGCTTCATCTCGGGCAGATACACGCTGGCGGGCCCGCCGAAGCGCGCGTCCATGGCGGCTTCAGCCTCCGCGACGATGCGCGCGCGCAAGCTGGGGTCGGCAAAGCGCTTCAGCATGGCCTCGCGGCCACCGTCTTGCGCCCAACCGGGAATGGTGAACGCAACGAGCCCGGTCTGCCCAGCCAGGTAGGGGTACACGTCCGCGGCCGTATAGGTGCCGCGGTCGGTGGCCTCGCGCATCTGCCCCGTGATGACCTCCGCGCGGCCCTGTTCGTGGCCCTGCACCTTCATGTGCGTCACGAGCGGGGTCACGCCAGAGCGCGCCCCGATGGCGATGGTTTCCGCCATGCCGGCCAAGGAGCTGAAGCCGGATTCCGGCGTCACGCGGTCGTGATTGGCGAAGTAGGTGCGCGATTGCCGCGCGGCTTCGATCACCTTGATGACGTCTTCGGTGGGCGCGAAGTAGGCGGGCTTGTAGTCGAGGCCGGCCGAGATTCCCCACGCGCCGGCTGTCAGACCGCTGGTGATGAGGGTGCGCATGCGCGCCACCTCGTCGGCGCTCGGCCGCCGATCGGCCAGGCCCACGACCTGCGCCCACACGCTGTTGAAGCCGATGTTGGCGCCGATGTTCACGGCCAGCCCGCGTGCGGTGGCGGCGGTGAGCTGGGCGTCGAGGTCGAGTGGACCCGCGCCGTCAGCATTCAGGATTTCGGTCGTGACGCCCTGGGTGAGCATGTTGACGGCGGTGACGAGGCCGTCGGGGGTCGCGTGGCTGTGGATGTTGATGAAGCCGGGCGCTACAAACAAGCCCGTCGCGTCGATGTCGATGGCGGCGCGCTCGTCCTTCAAATCGCCGACGCGCGCAATCGCGCCGTCCACGACCGCCACGTCGGCCCGGTAGCGCGCCGCGCCGGTGCCGTCGAGCACCGTGCCGTGGCGGACGATGACGTCGTACTGGCTCCGTGGTGCCTGCGCTCCGACCATCGCCGTGAGCGCAAAGGCGGCAATGAGACCTGTGAGGCGATCCGGGTTCATGATGAAGGGTGAGTGGGCGCGGCTGTCAGCGCTGGGCCGGCCGCGAGGTCGCGCGCCAGCGCGTCGAGGTCCGAG
>JANORI010000062.1:0-1610 GCA_031415235.1 Acidobacteriota bacterium
AGGATCGCCTTCTTGCGATGTTCGCCTTGCTGGGCGATGGGCACGGCGTCGGCCACGGCGTCGTACATGGCCGTGCCGCCCGTGGGGTTGATGCGTGCCAGCCGGCGGCTGACCAGATGCTTGTCCTTCGTCCAGTCGTGCACCAATTCGGCGCTGGCGCCAAAGCGCATGAGGAACACCTCGTCGTCGGGGGCGAGCAGCTCGAGCAGGAAGCGGTCGAGCGCGTTGCGCGCCGACGCGATCTTCTCGCCGTCCATGCTGCCGCTCGTGTCGAGCGTGATGCCGAGGCTGACGGGCACGCGCTCGGCGCTGAAGTGCGTGACTTCTTGTTCCTTGCTGTCGTCGAAGACGAGGAAGTCTTCCTGCTTCAGGTCGGACACGAAGCGGCCCGAGCGATCGGTGACGGCCACGTTCACATTCACCAGTTCCACGCCGCTCTTGAAACGGAAGCCGTCTTGTCCGTGCAGGCGCACCGACGAGACGGCGAGCACGGCGACGGCGGCGACCGCGCACCACGTGGTCCACGAAGGTTGGTGACGCATCATCCCCTCCTCACCGCGCCTCGGCTGTCACGGCGGCCGGCTGGTTCGTGCGCAAGTCTACGTGCGGCCGCATCGTGCCGGCGGCGTAGAAGCTCACGCGGTAACGCGCCGCCGTGGCCAGCTCGCCGAGCGAGACGGCAAACGGCGCCTCGTGACCCGGGTCGAGCGAGGACGCGTCGATGGACGCCGACCGCGTGGCAATCAGGATGCCGGCGGCGTCGAACACGCGCACTTCCGCGTCGAGCTGCGCGACGGGCGCACCGGCGGCGGGATTGCGCACGAGGCCTGCCACCGCGAGGCCGCCCTCGGCGTGACTGTGGTTGAGCGCCACCAGCTCCAGCGGGATCCCCGCCGGGGACGACACCGTGGCGGCGGTTCGGCTGCCCAGGACGACGATGCCGGCCACGGTGATGATCACGGCGGCAAACACGCCGGCCGCGCCCATCAGCCACTGCTGGCGTCCGGAGGAGCCGGACGCGGCCGCAGGCTGGCCAAAGAGGCCGCCCGCGGCTACTGGCGCGTCCTCGAGATCCGGGGACCCCGCGCGCGTTGGTGCCGGCGCCTCGTTGCGCCCCGGCGTGAACTCGTGCAGCCTGGACGGCACCGGCGCGATGCCTGCGGCCGCGGCCAACGCCGCGACGCGCGCAGTGCGCCGGTGCTGTTCGGCGCGCGTGACCTGCCAGGCGACGGTGGCTGACGCCGCTGCCACCAGCAGCGACGCCACCGTGACGGCGAGCAACATCGTGTCCATAGCCATTGTGCCTCGCGCTCCGCTAGCGGAGCGTGAACTCCACCGACACTTCCACAATCACATCCACCGGCGTGCCCTTGAGCCGCGCTGGAGCGAATCGCCACTGTCGCACGGCCGCCACGGCGCGTTCGTTGAGCCCGCCGCCGAGCCCCCGAAGGATGCGCATGTCGCTCACGCTGCCGTCGCGCCGGATGGTGATCTCCATCTCGACCTCGCCGGTGAGATTGGCGCGCCGGGCCTCGTCGGTATACGCCGCTTTCACCTCGCGCAGCAGCCGCGGTGGTTCGATGCCGCTGCCGGCCCGGTAGGGCCCGCCG
>JANORI010000063.1:0-6115 GCA_031415235.1 Acidobacteriota bacterium
TTGTGTCGGCGACCTTGTCCGGGTGTCCCTCTCCAACGGACTCCGACGAGAAGATGTATCGATCGGTCATAACGCTCCACAATAAAAAACCCGCGACCATGGGTCGCGGGCAATCCGCGACTTAGATAGAACTACCGGGACTTCGAAAATCCCGGGACGCGGCCCATCAAGTCGGGAAATCGCCGCATCAGATGACCCTTCAGTATCGCCGTCCGGTCCGGGCCCTGTCAATCACCGGCCCCATTCTTTGTCACCGGCCCCATTCTCTGTCTCCATTCTCGGCTGTGCCGATTTGTAAAAACTGCAAGCCCGACTGTAGAATGCCGCCGTCCCCCCGGGATCAAATATGCACAATCGCACTGTGTCGCGGCTGCTGGGCGCTGCGTTGGCGGGAGTCATCGTGCTCGCCTCCGGTGAGTGGCGGGTAGGCGCCGCCGGGACTATCACCGGCGTGGTGTTCGAAGATTTCAACGGCAGCGGCACTCGCGATACCGCCACGACCATTCCCAATAGCGGCGCCGGCACGACCGTCACGGCCGTGGATCGGGGGATCGCAGGCGTGGTGGTTGCCGTGTACGACAGCGCGGGCACGCTGCGTGGCACGACCGCGACGGGCGCCCTTGGCACCTACTCGCTGAGCGCCACCGGCACCGGGCCGTACCGCGTGGAGTTCACGAACCTGCCGGCGGGCTACCGGCCGTCGGCCTTCGCCAGCGGCGCTACCGGAAACGGCACCACGGTGCAGTTCGTGCCCGATGGCAACTCCTCGGACGTCAATCTCGGCATCCTCGACGCCGCCAATTTCTGCGAGAACAATCCGTCCGTCGTGACGAGTTGCTTCGTCTATGGCGATCAGCTCACCGGCGCCTTCAACACCGAGCCGGTGGTGGTCGACTTCCCCTACGCAGCCGGCGCCAACGGCGCGGTCGCCGCGAACTACTTCGTACCGGCCGGACACGCGCTCATGGTGCAGGCCAATGCGGTGGGCTCGGTCTACGGGCTGGGCTACCACCAGGGCACCAACACCATCTATGCCGGTGCGTACATGAAGAAGCACTCCGGCTTCGGCACGGGCGGCACGGGCGCCATCTACACCATCAATCCCTCGACCGGCGCCACGGCGCTCTTTGCGGACCTCAATGCGATTTTCGGTGCGGGCACAGCCGGAGCCGACCCGCACAACACGTCCGACTACGACCGCGACAACGGCAACGCCGGCTGGGACGCCGTCGGCAAGGTGTCGCTTGGAGGCCTGGAGGTCTCGCCCGATGGCTCACGGGTCTTCGTGGTCAACCTCGCTGACCGCAGCGTGTACTCGTTGCCCACCGTCGGCCCGCTCAACCCGACCACCGTGCAGCGCGTGCAGATTCCCCTGAACGCCCCGGGCGCGACGGGCACCGGCGGCGCCGACCTCCGGCCCTTCGCGCTGCAGTACTACCGCGGCCAGCTCTACGTCGGCATCGTGAACTCCGCCGAGAGCGCCGGCGCCACCACCGCAGACCTGCGCGCGTACGTCTACTCGCTCGATCCTTCTGCCCTGACCTTCAGCGCCTCGCCCGCGTTCCAGTTCGTACTCAATTACCCGCGCGGCGCGCTGCAGACCTTCAACGGCACCGGGCCGGGCGCATGGAACCGCTGGGTGACGGGCTTTGCGACCCAGTCGCCGTCGGGCGTCGGCACGTACCCACAGCCGATGCTGTCCGGGCTGGCCTTCGACCTCGACGGCAACCTCACCATCGGCCTGCGCGACCGCGCGGGCGACCAGTTCGGATACTTCGCGCTCGACAATCCAGCCAACTCCGTGACCTGGGAGGGCGTGGCCGGCGGCGACACGCTCATTGCGGCCATCACCACGCCCGGCAATCCGGCCAGCGGCTGGACGCTCGAGTCCAACGCCCGGGCGGGCACGTTTGGCCCCACGGCCGGCGCCGGCAATGGCGAGGGACCGGGCACGGTGGCCGGCTTCGGCGAGTACTTCTTCGCCGACAATTTCGGCAACACTCATCGCGAGCTCACGGGTGGCGCCCTGCTGCAATTGCCGGGTTTCCCTGACGTGGTGTCGAGCGCCTTCGATCCGGGGCTCACCGTGCGCACCGGCGGGTTCATCTGGTTCAACAAGACGACTGGCGGGAAGTCCAAGGGGTACAACGTCTACGACACCGGATTCACATCGCCGCCGCAGCCGACCTTCAGTAAGGCCAATGGCTTCGGTGAGTTCGTAGCGGTCTGTCTGGCGGCCCCGATCGAGATTGGCAACCGCGTGTGGGACGACATCGACGCCGACGGCGTGCAGGACCCGGGCGAAGCTGGGCTCGACGGTGTCGCCGTGCAGCTCATCGCTCCTGGCGGCGCCGTGCTCGCGACGGCGGTCACGGCCAGCGGCGGCCAGTATTACTTCTCGTCGGGCGCCGGCACGACCACGGGGAACGCGATCTACGCCGTGGCCGGATTGACGGCCGGCACCCCCAACTACCGCATTCGCATCGTCACGGCTCAAGGCCCGCTTGGCGGACGAGCGCTCACCCTCGGCGACAACGACGGGTCAGCCAACGGCGACAGCCGCGACTCCGACGGCGTGACGGCAGGGGCCAATGCCGAAGTGGTGTTCAATACCGGCGCGGCCGGCGCCAACGACCACACCTACGACTTCGGCTTCACCAACACCCCGCTGGCGAATCTCTCACTCGGCAACTTCGTGTGGTACGACACGAACGACAACGGCGCGGTCGACGCGGGCGAGCCGCCGGTCGTCAGCGTGGACGTCGTGCTGTTTCGCGACAACGGCGATGGCGTGTTCGATGCGACCATCGACACTCTGGTAGCGACGCAGGCCACGTCAGCCGGCGGGTCGTATCTGTTCACGGGCCTGACGCCTGGGAACTACTTCGTACAGGTGCCGGCGTCGGAGTTCGCGCTGGGACAACCGCTGAACGGCTACCAGAACAGCTCCGGACAGACCACGGGCGACACCAATAACGTGGACCACGGCGCGGCGGCGCCGGTCGTGGGCCAGGGCATCGTGAGCGACTTCGTCACGCTTACCGCCGGGGGCGAGCCGATCAACGACGGCGACACCGACGCGAACACGAACCTGACGATCGACTTCGGCTTCTACAAGCTGACGCTCGGCAATCTGGTCTTCAACGACATCGACAACAGCGGCACGTTCAACGCGGGCGATACGCCGCAGGCCGGCGTCACCGTGAACCTGATGGACGCCACGGGCACGACGGTGCTGGCGACCACAGTGACCGACGTCAGCGGGCTCTACATGTTCATGGGGCTCACGCCGGGCGACTACCGCGTGCGCATCACGCCGCCGGCGGGCTTCACCTCGAGCACGGGCGGCGGGTCGGAACCGGGCGTCGATCCCGACAACGATATCGACAACGACGACAACGGCACCAATGCCGGCGGGTTCATCATCAGTGGCCCGATCACGCTGACGCCGGGCGGCGAACCGACGGTGACCAACGCCGTCGGCGAGACGCAGAACATGACCCTGGATTTCGGTCTGATTCCGCCGCCCGGACTGTCGCTTGGCAACTTCGTGTGGCGCGATACCAACAACGACGGGGTGGTGTCGGCCGGGGAAACGGGCATCGACGGCGTGACCGTCCGCTTGCTCAACGCGAGCGGCACCACGGTGCTCGGCACCCAGGTCACGGCGGGCGGGGGGTTCTATCTCTTCACCGGGCTTGTGGCTGGCGACTTCGTCGTCGAGGTCGTGACGCCTGCTGGCTTCGTGAGCAGCTCGGGTGGCGGCACCGAGCCGGCGTCCGACCCCGACAACGACGTCAACAGCGACGACAACGGCAGCACGAGTGGCGCGGTGGTCCGGAGCCTGCCGGTCACGCTGTCGATCGGAGGCGAGCCGACCAACGACGGCGACGCCGACCCGAACTCGAACCTCACGGTGGATTTCGGCTTCGTGCCGCAGGGCGTGCTCTCGCTCGGCAACCTCGTGTGGCTCGACCTGAACGACAACGGCATCGTCGACCCCGGTGAGCCTGGACTCGCCGGGGTCACGATGCGGCTCATTGCGGCCGGCGGCGTCACCGTGCTCGGCACGACGACGACCAATGCCTCGGGTCTGTACCTCTTCTCGGGGCTCGCGCCCGGCACCTACGTCGTGGAGGTTGACCGCGCGAGCGGCCCGGTCACCGGGTATGCGTCGAGCACCGACATCGTCACGTCGGCCGACCCGAACAACGACATCAACAACGACGACAACGGCGTCGCGGTCACGGCCGCGACGGTGCGGAGCGGACCGGTGGTGCTGACCTCACTGGGCGAACCCATCGACGACGGCGACACCGACCCCAATTCGAACCTCTCGGTCGACTTCGGGTTCGTGCGCGCGGTGAGCCTGGGCAACTTCGTGTGGGCCGATGTCAACAACAACGGCCGCGTGGATCCGGGCGAAACCGGCATCGCGGGCGTGGCGGTGCGCCTCATCGCGTCGGACGGCGTGACGGTGCTCGCCACGACCACGACCAACGCCACCGGCCGCTATCTCTTCGGGGGCCTGCTGCCGGGCAGCTACTACGTGGAGGTCGTGCCGCCACCGGGGGCGCAGTCGAGCACGGACATCCCGTCGTCGGCCAGTCCCGACAACGACACCGACAACGACGACAACGGCGTCAATCTGAACGGCGGCGTAGTGCGCAGCGGTCTCGTCACGCTGACACCCGGGGGCGAGCCCATCGACGACGGCGACACCAGTCCTGACAGCAACCTCACGGTGGACTTCGGCTTCGTGCCGGCGTTTGGCGGAGGCGGCAGCGCCGATATCTGCCTGCTGCAGACGATTCCGACGAGCGTCACGCCCGGCGGTCGGATGTCCATCACTTACACGGCCGTCAACCGCGGTCCAGGCGTGGCCACCGACGTCATGATCGAGGGGATGATTCCGGCCGGCACCTCACTGGTCTCGGCGACGCCGAGCGCGGGCGGCGTGTGCGCGGTCGTCAGCGGCATGCTCGATTGCCACTGGCCCGGGCTCACGGCTTCTGGACCCGCCGGCAATCGCACCGTCATCGTGGTGTTCCAGGTGAATGCCGGCGTGCCCCCAGGCTCGGTTATCTGGTCGTGGTTCATGGCCGGCGCATCCTCGCCCGAACCCTATCCCAGCAACAACATGGTCGACTCGTACGTGTTCGTGAATGACAGCAGCGCGACTCCGGTCGACCTGGCCATTGCCGGCACGGTCCAGGCTGGATTGCAATCGGGCGCCGCGGTGGCCGCGCGCGTCGGCCAGCCGGCCACGGTGCGCTTCACGGTGAGCAACACCGGACCTGCGCCCGGGCGGGGGCAGTATGTGGTCCTGCTCGACGAGGTCGGCGTCCTCGAGATCACGGCCGCCAGCTATACGCAGGGGGCGGCCGGCGTGAGCAACGCCACCTCGGGCACGTGGGAGACCGGAACCATCTCGCCGGGGGGCACGGCCACGTTGGAACTGACGGTCGTGCCGCGCACCGGCGCGGCCGGCAAGCTTCAGGCCGTGCGGATCGACGGCGCGCCGGCCGACCCGAATGCCGCCAACGACACCGCGGAGATCGAGATCGACGCGATTGGCCCTGGCGGCGAACGCTTCGTCGCGGCCGGCAACATCGACGGCGTGGCCGGCGGCGAGATCGTGGCGGGCGCGGGCGCCGGGGAGACGCCACAGGTGCGGGTGTTCACCGGCGCCGGAGCGCCGTGGCACACGTTCTTCGCGTTCGACCGTGCGTTCCGCGGCGGCGTGCGCGTGGCCGCGTGCGACGTGAACGCCGACGGCATCGACGAACTGATCGCGGCTCAGGGGCCGGGCGGTGGCCGCGTGCGCGTGCTGTCGCTCGCCGGGGGCCTGGTGACGGACCTCGTGGCCTTCGATGCGTTCGAAGCCGGATTTGCCGGCGGAGTGAACGTGGCGTGCAGCGACCTCGACGGCGATGGCCGTGCCGAGGTCGTCGTGGGGCCAGAGGGCGGGCGGGCACCCGATGTGAAGGTGTTCGCGGTTGGCGCACTCAGTGCGGTGGCCACCGCGCAGTTCCAGGCCTACGAGCCGGCCTTCACCAGCGGCGTCCGGGTCGGCGCCGCGCGCTTCGCGGGCTCGGGGCTCGTCGGCCCCTTC
>JANORI010000064.1:0-5097 GCA_031415235.1 Acidobacteriota bacterium
TGTTTGTACCACTCGGCCAGCGCGGCCGGGGTCGGGGCCGCCGCCTTCAACTTGGCCTCGCCCTCCGGATCGCTCGTGAACGAGCCTGCAAGAATCGAATCGAGAAACCAGATGTCCGCACCGGCCAGGTGCACGGCGAGATCCCAGGCCGACCGGCTCTTCGGATCGGGTTTCCATTCCTTGTTGGCATCCGGAATCGCCGCGAGCACCTTCGCGGTCGTCATCCACTCATGCTGCAGCTGCGTCCCAATCACGTTGGCAGCGGCGCGGGCTTCCTGCGGCGTCATGATGGCCTCCTAACGGGTGAGCTTGCGATACTTGAGTCGATGCGGCTGATCGGCGGCGGCGCCCAGGCGGCGCTTCCGGTCGGCTTCGTAGTCCTGGTAGTTGCCTTCGAACCACGTGACTTGCGAGTCGCCTTCGAAGGCCAGGATGTGGGTAGCGATGCGGTCGAGGAACCAGCGGTCGTGGCTGATCACGACGGCACAGCCGGGAAACTCGAGCAGCGCGTCTTCGAGCGCGCGCAGCGTGTCGACGTCAAGGTCGTTGGTCGGCTCGTCGAGCAGCAGCAGGTTGCAGCCCTTGCGGAGCAGGCGCGCAAGATGCACGCGGTTCCGCTCGCCGCCTGACAACTGACCGACCTTGCGCTGTTGCGTGCCGCCCTTGAAGTTGAACCACGACACGTAGGCGCGTGACGGCACCTTGCGCTTGCCCAGTTCGAGCTCGTCTTCCCCACCCGTGATCACCTCGAACACGGTCTTGTTGGGATCGAGGTCGTCGCGGCTCTGATCGACGTAGCCCACTTGCACCGTCTCGCCAAGCCGCATCGTCCCGGAGTCGGGCTGCTCCTGTCCGGTGATCATGCGAAAGGTGGTGGTCTTGCCGGCGCCATTGGGCCCAATCACGCCCACGATGCCGCCACGCGGCAGCGTGAAGGTGAGGTCGTCGAACAGCATGTTGTCGCCGTACGACTTCTTGATGCCGCGCGCCTCGACCACGATGTCGCCCAGCCGCGGCCCCGGTGGAATGTAAATCTCCACCTTGTCGAGCTTCTCGTTCGTGTCTTCGGCCAGCAGCTGCTCGTAGGCGTTGAGACGCGCCTTGCCCTTGGCCTGCCGGGCGCGCGGCGACATGCGGATCCAGTCGAGTTCGCGCTGCAACGTGCGCTGGCGCTTGCTCTCGGTCTTCTCTTCCTGCTGCAGCCGGCCCTGCTTCTGTTCGAGCCAGCCGGTGTAGTTTCCCTGATAGGGGATGCCGCTGCCGCGGTCGAGTTCCAGAATCCAGCCGGCCACGTTGTCGAGGAAGTAGCGATCGTGCGTCACGGCGACGACGGTGCCGGGGTAGTCCTTGAGGAACCGCTCGAGCCAGGCCACCGACTCGGCGTCGAGGTGGTTGGTCGGCTCGTCGAGCAGCAGCAGATCGGGCGACTGCAACAGCAGCCGGCACAGCGCCACGCGGCGACGCTCGCCACCCGAGAGCGTCGTGACGTCGGCATCAGGCGGCGGCAGGCGAAGGGAGTCCATCGCCATCTCGAGGCGCGAGTCGAGGTCCCACGCGTTGGTGGCGTCGATCTTGTCCTGCAGTCGCGACTGCTCTTCGAGCACCTTGTCCATCTGCTCGGGCGACATCTCCTCGCCGAGCTTCATGTTGATGGCGTCGTAGTCGTCGAGCAACTTGCGAATCGCGGCCACGCCCTCTTCGACATTGCCGCGCACGGTCTTGGTGGCGTCAAGCTGGGGCTCCTGCTGCAGGAAGCCGACGCTCACGCCCTCGCCGAGAAAAGCCTCGCCCGCGAAGTTCTGGTCGAGACCGGCCATGATGCGCAGCAGCGTGGACTTGCCGGAGCCGTTCAGGCCGAGTACGCCGATCTTGGCGCCGGGCAGGAACGACAGCCAGATATCTTTCAGAACCTGGTGATCGGGCTCGTGGATCTTCCCGAGCCCCTTCATGGTGTAGACGAATTGGGGCATGTCTGGGACTAGGGGCTGGGGACTAGGGACTAGGGACTAGGGACTGGGGCTCGGAGCGAGTCAGCTTGCGCGACTACGCCGACGTATGGCCCGGGCTCATTCTATCGACGGCGGCCCATGCGAGACAAGGCACAACGTCAGGCCCACTGCCGGGCGCAGGCGCGAGGCCGTGCCTCAGAACGTGCCGGACGCAGACTCGAGGCCAGCCGCCAGAACCTGTTGACGTCCCCCAATGTAGCTGGCTACGTCCTGGCGTGCCCGCGCTGCGGCGGACGGCTCCGCCTGATTGCGCTCATCGAGTCGTCCTCCGTCGCGCGGCGGATCCTGACGCACCCAAGCCTGCCCGCCGACGTGCCGAGGCCGACGCCGGCGCGCGCTCCGCCGACCGGCGACCGGCGACCGGCGACGACGACGAATGGCCCGTTCGTCGTAGCCCGCCAGCGGCGTCGTCCTCGCCCGCGTGTCTTCGCCGCTCGGTCGCGCCGGAGGTGTGCCCGGGCCGCGCGGCGCGTGGGCGTGGGGCGGCAGCTGCCCTTCGCAGCGTGGTCTTGGGGGCGCCAATCCGCGTGTGCCACGGGCAGCAAGCCTCAAAACACGGCCCTCAAACCCTGCTAAATGTTTCCTATCGTCTTCGCCGCCGCCTGGCCGGCCGTGGACACGGCTCGCGCCGGCGGATCCTTCACTACGTCTGGTGACTTCGTCGCGCTCATCGTCGCCTCCTTGAACGTGACCGCGACGCAGGCCACGGATCGGCATGATCCGAGCCCTGCGCCGCCGCCGGCGTTGCGCTACTGCGCGCTGGTGCTGACGGTCAGCTGATCCACCACGCTCTTCACGCCCTCGGTGGACTTGGCGAGTTCGATGGCGCGCAGGCGTCCGGCCGGACTCGGCACGGTGCCCTTCAGCGTCACGACGTTGTCCTTCGTGTCGACGTCGATATGGCTGCCCTTGAGCCGGCCTTCGCCGACGAAGAACCAGTTGACCTTCGTGGTGATCCACGCGTCGCTGATCTTCTCGCCGGTCTTGCTGAAGCCGCCCTTGATGCGCTCGCTCATGGTCTTGTCGATGTCGGCGTCGACTTCGATCGTGCTCTCGACGCGCGAGATCCCCTCGACCTTGGCGATCTTCTCCGCTTCGGCCTTCTGCGCCGCCGTGGCGACCTTGCCCGACAGCATGGCCACGCCCTTGTCGACCTTGACCTTCACGTCGTACATGCGGACGACGGAACTCGTCTCGAGCCGGTACGAGATCCGGTCCTTCAGGGTGTCGTCGGCCTTCGCCATGGTGGTGGCAGTCGTGTCTTGGGCAACCGCCTTGCTGATTGCCGCCATCGACATCGACAGCATGATCGCGACGGCCAGTGTTCCGCTCAGTGCGTGCTTCATCTTTCGTCCCTCCAGGTGGGGCCACAAAGGCGCGACCCGATATGGAGAGCAGTGCACGACGCGCGCCAGGTGTTTCGGCCGGCCAATCGACGCCAGGACCGCTCGATGGGCAGGCGATGCCTCACAACCGGCACTGCGGCACCCAGAGTGGCGACCTGGCGGGACGATCAGTCTACGGCGGGCTTCGTCGAACTGGACCGCAGCGGCCGCCAGAAAGACGGCGCGAGAGACGGCTGAGGCACGTGGGCGTGCGCCAGAGGCGGCGGTGGCGCGGCCGGCGGCTCCCCGGGGATACCGGGCATCATGCTTGCACTTCCGCCCCAGCAGTGCTGTCACGCTTGTTCCTCTCCCATTCCACTGTCTCGTGCTCTGGTACGGCGTGCGGCTGGCGCTGGCGGGGCAGCTCGCTGCCGGCGTGCTGGTCGTCTTCCTGTAACGCGCGCTGCCGCGGCACGCGGCCTCTGCGAGGCCGGCGAGCACGTCAATCCGACAGATCTCGAACGCTACCTGCTGGCCTTCAAGGCGCTCGAAGGCCCGGGCGAGGGTCTTCGCGTTTACCGTCGGCCACACCGCGGATGCGGCCCCGGCGTCGAGACTGTTGAAGGCAGGCACTTCGGTACCGACTCAGGACGTTCTCGATGGCGCGGACATCCAGCGAGCAATCTGGGTCGGTGTCGCCAATGCGGTACTGCCGCAGCAACTCGCGTGCCCGTTTTGGCGATGACTCGCGACCCTCGGCCCAATGGCTGCTCTGTGGGAGCGGACCTGATGCATTAGCCGGAGGACGCTAGCGGGGCGCGCTACTTGCGGAAGTGTCAACCTCGCACATCGGGCACCGGATCGGACCGCGATCGGCCCACAGGTCCCGCATGTCGGCCAGCGTCGCCGGAATGTGGTGGCCGGCGGCACAGACGAGTTCACCGCGGCCTCGATCGAACGAGAAGGATACGACCGACGTGATCGGCATGGAAAGTCCTTTCAGCGCGGAGTGGAACTCCCGACCGCGATCCGATGGAACCCGCAGGGACGCCGCTGTCTAAAACAGCACAGCGGCTCACTGATCGGCTGGTGCACAGTGACTCTGCCGTTGCCCCTCTCCGCGGCGTGATTCAGGTTCGTTGATAATTGGCAGAATTATTGCTTTCCAGTAATGCATCAACGGACACCGCACAGCAGGCGGATCTCCCCTGTGAAGTGGTGGTTACCGTAGAGAAAAGGATGACCGCCTTGTTCATGCGAATGTCAGTTTTCCGGATCACGCTGTCGGCCGCCGCTGTCGCCATCGTGTTGGCGCTCGGAGCGACCCGGACCGAGGCGACGACGCTCGGGTTTTCGTGCGTGACGAGCAACGCCGCGTCCAGCTGCGCCATCGGGCAGTCGCAGCTCAGTGCCGAACTGACCGACCTGGGAAATGGTTCGGTGCAGTTCCTGTTCCAGAACAATGGCACGGCCGCTTCCTCTCTTACCCAGATCTATTTCGACCAGCCCAACCCGACGCTGCTCTCGCTCAACAGCATGAACGGGTCAAGTGGCGTGAACTTCAGAGAGTTGACCGGCAACCGTAACCTGCCGGGCGGGAACGGCATCCAGTTCAGGGCGACCGACGGCGTCGGCGCGAGGCCGCCGGTGTCGCCAAACGGCGTCAACCCGGGTGAATGGCTGGCGCTGGTCTTCACGCTCAACCAGGGCTCCACGTTTGCCAGCCTGCTCACCAGTCTGTCGACCGGCCAACTACGCATCGG
>JANORI010000065.1:0-2594 GCA_031415235.1 Acidobacteriota bacterium
ACGGTGCGCCATCGTTCAGCGCCGAGCGCTGTGAACGGCGGCTGGCGACCGAGGGCCACCGACAGGTCGGGCGTGTATTGATTGATCCAGAAGCCACTGAGATCGGGGCGCCCTGCCGAGGCACCCGTTGCCGCCGGCTGCGACCACGCGGGTTGGGGCGATAGCAGGGTCGAGCCCAGCACAAGGGCGGCGGCGAGCATGCGCTCTGAGACAGGCGTTCGCATGGGCGTCACCGCCCCGGCGGAGGGGGCTTCGGGGCAGTGGGCGGCGGCGCCCCGGTCCCGTAATACTGCTGCCCGCCGAGCACTTCGCGACCATCGGCCAGCGTGGCTTTGTTCATGTTCGCCAGTTTGCTGCCGTCGCGGGCCAGATATCCAAACACGGTAAGTACGTCACCGACTCTCAGCGAATCTTTCCGCCATCCCGCCCGATACAACGAGTTCGGCGCGCCACCTTCGATGGACCAGTGTGCGACAGCACCCGATGCCTCGGCCACGTCCATATAGAAATAGACGTGCGGGTTCATCCACTCGACCTTGGTGACGGTGCCCTCGAGGGTGATCGTCTTCTCGCGGTCGTATTCGGCGGCAAACGAGTGATGCGCGGTGACCCGAGCGCCCAGCGCCCATACCGCCACCGCTATTGTGACCACCACCGCTGCCATGCGTCGGTTCATCGCAGACCTCCGGAGTCCCTGCACGGGACGCGCGGGTAGCAGGGTATACCCAAACATGACGCCGGCGGAAGGAATCAATGCGAGGACCGCATGCAGCTGGTGCCTGCGTGCTAGCATTGCTAGCATGGCTCAACTCATGGTCCGGCGCCTCGATGACGACCTCGTGCGGGCGCTCAAGGTGCGGGCGGCGCGGAAGGGGCATTCGGCCGAAGAGGAACACCGCGAGATCCTGCGGGCCGCGCTGCGCGGCGAGCGCGGGCGCCAATCCTTGAAGGCCCTGCTGCAGACCATTCCAATAGTCGGGCACGACGACGACTTCGCGATCGTGCGCGGCAAGGGCCGCCGAGTGCGGCTGTGAGCTACCTGCTCGACACGAACGTCGTCTCGGAGCTGCGGAAGGGCCCGCGCTGCAATCCCGGCGTGGCCGCGTGGCTGGCGGAGGTCGAGGAGGAGCTCTACCTCAGCGCGCTTGTGATCGGTGAGATTCGACTGGGCATCGAGCGCGTGCGCCGGCGCGATCCCGCCGGCGCCAGTGCGCTCGATCGGTGGCTGATTCGCATCCTGGCCGAATACGGGCACCGCGTGCTGCCGATCACCGCCGAGATTGCGGAGGCGTGGGGCCGATTGGCCGCGCCGGCGTCGCTGCCGGTGGTCGACGGGTTGATGGCGGCCACCGCCATGGTGCACGGCCTCACGCTCGTAACGCGCAACGTGCGCGACCTGTCGCGCACGCCGGCCGCCACCCTCAACCCCTTCAGCGGCAGCCGGTAGAGCAGGAAGCGCGGGAAGGCCCTGGAAGGCGCGGGAAACCGTGCGGGAAGGCCCGCGCGGCCTGCGGGAAAGCGCGAGCAGACGGGCGCGGCAGCCGCGGCGCGCTACGGGCGAAACAAGCGCGTGTAGAAGCCGCTGGTCTTCACCGTGATCGTCACCGGCGTGTCGTTCAGGTTCTGCCAGAACCACCCGTGATTACCGGCCATCGGTGCTTCGAACGCGCCGTGGCCCGCGCCCTCGAACTCCCCGGTCCAGTAGCTGCGGTCGCCCGTGCTCTTGTCGAGCGTCTCGCCGTGCATGTCCACGTCGACGCCGCCGCCCGTGGATGTCCACGAGAAGACCAGACGCTCGCCCGCGTCCATCTGCGCTTTGATCTCGGCGCCCTCACCAGCCGCAAGCGTGACCGACATCTCGTCGCTGCGGAACGCCGTGGGGCTCTTGAAGAGCGAGCCGGCCACGGCCGCGGCGCCGTCGGCCCCCGCAGTGCTCGTCGGCAAGGGCTCGGCGGCGGCCTCAGGCGCGCGGTAGAGGCCAAGCGCCGTGCCGATACCCGTGGGATCGATGCCGTACTCGGCCGGCAGGATCACGGTCACGAGCATCACGGCGGCCAGGCCCGCAGCCAGCAACGTGGCACGTATCAGCCGCGCGCGCGACGGCAGCTCGGCAGCGGTGAGAGGCGGCATGGACGGAGACGTCGGCATGGAATGGGGCACAGGGTTTGCGGCGTTTACGACACGAAGTAACCGGTGAGCTGGTAGCCCATCAGCGCAAAGCCGCACGCCATCACGAGGACGTTGACCGCAAACGCCTGATGCGAAAACGCGGCGGTGCGGCGCCAATAAGCCATGGCCAGCAGGATCGCGGCGAGCGCCAGCACTTGACCGATCTCGACGCCGGCGTTGAACGCCACGATCTTCGGTGCGAGCCCCGCCCGCGGGAGCGCGAAGTCCTGGAGCTTGGTGGCCAGGCCGAAGCCGTGAATCAGGCCGAAGATGAACACTGCGGCCTTCGTGTCGGGCTGCACCCCGAACCACGCGCGGTAGGCCCCCAGGTTGTCGAGCGCCTTGTAGACGACCGAGAAGCCAATCACGGCATCGACCAGATACGCGTCCACGTGCGAGCCGCTCAGCACGCCGTAGAGGAGCGT
>JANORI010000066.1:0-5103 GCA_031415235.1 Acidobacteriota bacterium
GACGGCCTCGAGGGCCTTCTTGCTCGTGTCGTAGCGGATACCCGCATTCAGCGTGAGCCGACCTACGCGAATCGTGTCATCGACGTAGACGCCGACGCCGCGAGTGCGGCCGCCCGTCCAGAAGGGGTTCTGCGTGTAGCCGTAGGCGGGCGTCGTGCCGTAGGTGTAGATGTAGTCGTTGTAACCGTTCACGGCCTCGCCGCCGCCGCTGTTGTACTGCACGCCCACCTTGAAGTCGTGCTGCGCGCCAAGGAAGTTGTCGGCGTACTTGGTGACCTTGCCCGAGAAGGCGGTCTTGAACGACTTGCCGTCGTACCAGTAGTAGATCCCGCCGGTGACGTTGCCGGTGTCGAGGTCGTTGTAGCGGCGCGCGATGCGCGGCCCGCCGTCCAGCGGGTCGTTCGCCGCGGTGCCGTAGAAGCCAGAGTATCTGACCTCCGCCACCGTGGTGGAATTGATGACCGAGGTGTAGAAGAGTCCTGGCGAGGGGTTGTGCCCGTGGTTCAACGTGATCGTGCTCGGCGCGCGCACGGCTGACGCCCGCTCGGGGATCTCGTAGAAGTCGTCGTGCTGCTGGTACTGCACGCGGTTGTTCTGGTTGATGTTGTAGTTGAACTTGAAGAAGTACCGCTTGGCGTTCGACTTCGCCGGGAACGCCTTGGGCGTGCCAGGCTGCGATTCCCAGTCGGACTGGTACTGATACGACCCGAAGAACCACAGCTTGTCCGTCATGATCGGCCCGCCCAGCTGCGTGGTGGAGTCGCGGAACCGCGCGCGGTTGTACGGCTGTTTGAGGTCCTGCGTGTCGGTCGTGTTCCGGCCGGTCAGGCTCTGGTTCTGGAAGTAGAAGTTCGTGTCGCCGCGGAATGAGTTCGATCCCTGGCGCGTGACGATGTTGAAGACCGCACCTGCCACGTTGCCATATTCGGCCGACGCGCCGAGCGACAGCACCTGCACCTCTTCGATGGCGTCGGTGTTGGGCCAGGGCCAGGCCGCGCCCGACAGCGGCGCCGTGAAGTCGGTGCCGTCGAGCAGGTAGAGGTTCTCGTTGGCGGCCGACCCGAACGACTGCGAGCGCGAACTCGTCGACGTGCTGGCGGCCACGCCCGGCGAGGCGTTGATGAGGTCGAAGAACGTGAAACGGCGGACGGGAGCGTTCTCGACCCACTCGCGCGTGAAGTTCGTCGCGATCTGGGTCGATGCCGAGTCCACGACCGGCGCTTCGGCCACGACCGTGATGGTCTCAGACTGCGTGCTGACCTTCAGCTGCACGTCGATGGCGGCGGTGGCACCAAGGGCCACCTGCACGCCGGTCTGCGCGCTGGTCGAAAAGCCCGCGAGCTCGGCCGACACGTCGTACGCGCCCGGCGGCAGATTCGGGAACCGGTACACACCGGCTTCGTTCGTAACCGTCGTGGGGGTGCCGGCGACGCCGGGCCCCTTGAGCGTCACGGTCACACCTGGAAGCACAGCGCCGGATTCGTCGGTGACGACGCCGCGGATGTCACCCGTAGTGCGCTGAGCCCAACCTGACAGCGGCGCGGCCACAAGGGCCGCGATCGCAAACATCCAAACCAAGCGAGATCGCATGTAGACCTCCGAATCGCTCTCCCAAGCTCGACACGCGAGATTCGGCTTGGGCCCGAGCATTCTTTTGACTAACGCGGGCATTGTGCGATTGCGGGACAGATGGTGTCAAGCACGTTTCTAGGCGGTTTCGAAGTTGAAAATCGCTAGTTTTGGAGTCGGAGAAACGGCGGAATGCACCAGCGCCCCGATCGTCGGAACCATGGGATATTTGGCCGAGCGGAGATCCAATAGATCGGATTACCCGCTCCACCGGCCCCTTCATTCCAGTGACGAATTTCGTGATGACGCCGGGCGCGGGGCGCACATTGGAGCCGCCCGTGCGGTGTCGGCGGAGCTACAATCCCGCTCATGAGCACCCGTCGCGACCGCGAACTCGGCATGTTCCGTGACATCACCCGCCGCGATTTCATCGGCGGCGTCGCCGTGGGCCTGGGCAGCGCCAGCTGGCTGTCTGGCTGCGCGCCGAGCGAACCGCCGGTGCCAGCCGACCCCGGCCTGGAGCGTATGGCCGGCTACTACCCGCCCGGACTGACCGGCCTGCGCGGCGATCACGAGGGCTCGTTCGAAGCGGCCCATCGGATGCGCGGCGGGGCGATGTCGGTGGCCGACGCCCTCGACACGCGTGAGACCTACGACCTCGTGGTGGTGGGCGGCGGCATCAGCGGCCTGTCGGCCGCGCACTACTTCCGGCAGAAGGCCGGCGCCTCGGCCAAGGTGCTGGTGCTCGACAACCACGACGACTTCGGCGGCCACGCCAAGCGCAACGAGTTCGTGCACAACGGCCGCACGCACATCGGCTACGGCGGCACGCAGTCGATCGACAGTCCCGCGCCCTACTCGGCCACGGCCAAGGCGCTCATCCGCGATCTGGGCATCGACGTGTCGCGCTACGAGACGGTGCTCGACAGCGGTCTCTACAAGTCGCTCGGCCTTGGCGGCGGCACGTTCTTCGACAAAGAGACCTTCGGCGCGGACACGCTCGTCGTCGGCACGTCGCGCAATGCATCGAAGGAGTTCCTGGCGAAGTCACCGCTTCCCGCCGTCATCCAGGCGCAGATCATTCGCCTCAACACCGAGAAGCGCGACATCTTCCCGGGCCTGTCGTCGGCCGAGAAGAAGGCCAGGCTCGCGCGCATGAGCTACACCGACTTCGTGACCAAGGTATGGAAGCTCGATCCGAAGGTGCTCGGTCTCTACCAGACCCGCACCTACGGGCTGTTCGGCTTCGGCATCGACGCCGTGCCAGCGCAGGACGCCTTTGCGCTCGGTCTGCCAGGCTTCCAGGGCATGCAGCTCGATGAGGCACCAGGGCCGGGACAGAACTACGACTCGATCCCGAACCCGGAGGAGTACTACTTCCACTTCCCTGACGGCAACGCGTCGGTGGCGCGCCTGCTCGTGCGCCGCTTGATTCCCGCGGCCGTGCCCGGCACCACGGCCGACGACATCGTGACGGCGAAGATCGACTACGCCGTGCTCGATGACGCGGCCTCGCCCGCGCGCATCCGCTTGAACAGCACCGTGGTGCGCGTGGCGCACGACGGCCCGGCGGCTTCGGCCAAGGGCGTGACGCTGCACTACGTGCGCGACGGGAAGATCTACGCCGTGCGCGGGAGCGCGGTGGTGCTCGCCTGCTGGCACCACGTGATTCCGCACATCTGTCCCGAACTGCCCGAGACCCAGCTCACGGCGTTGCGCTACGCGCAGAAAGTGCCGCTCGTCTACACCAACGTGTTCGTCAAGCAGTGGACCGCGTTCGAGAAGCTAAAGGTGAACAGCGTGTCGTCGCCGGGCATGTGGCACGCATCTACGAACCTCGACTTCCCGGTGAGCCTGGGCGGCTACACCCACACGAAATCGCCCAGTGAGCCTATCGTGCTGCACATGACCAAGGCGGCCTGCAAGCCTGGCCTGCCAGGGCCGGCACAGCACGTGGCCGGGCGCGCGGAGCTGCTGGCCACGTCGTTCGAGACGATTGAACGCGGCATCCGCGATCAGCTCGGGCGCATGCTGGGCGGCGGCGGGTTCGACCCGGCCGGCGACATCCTCGGCCTCACCGTGAACCGCTGGCCGCACGGCTACGCGTATCAGTACAGCTCGCTGGCCGACCCGTTCTGGCTCGAGGGCGGCGAGCAGCCGTGTGCCGTGGCGCGGAAGCCCTTCGGGCGGATCGCCATCGCCAACTCCGACGCCGGGGCGTATGCCTACACCGACGCGGCGATTGACCACGCCCATCGCGCGGTGGAAGAGCTGACGGCCAAGACGACGTAGCCGGCGCTCAGCCGAGGATGTCGCGGGTCGTGACGACGCAGCCGGGCAGCAGGCCGGGGGCGAATTCGTGGTCGTGCGGCACCGCGGCCACGCGACCATAGCGGCCATCGACGGGATCGGTGTGGCGAATGACCTCACCGCCGTTCAGATCCACGATCCAGTACTCGGCGATGCCGCGCCGCGCATACAGAGCCGCCTTCACGTTGCGGTCGTAGGCGAGCGACGACTGGGCCACTTCGATGGCAAGGAGCACGTCCGCCGGAGTCGCCAGAGCGGTGGTGTAGAAGTCGGGTCGTGGTCGCAGCAGAGCGAGGTCGGGTTGTGGCTCGGAGTAGGCATCGACTCGCACTGGACCGCCGATCTGCACGATCGCCTCCGCGCCGGCCAGCCGCCCGAAAAGCGCGGTCAGCCGGTTGACGGTACCGTTGTGCGACGGGCCGATCGGGCTCATCGCCAGCACCTCGCCGTCGATGAGCTCGACCCGGTCGCCCTCGCGCAGGATACCGGCCCGCCCCATCTCCTGGTATTCGTCCGCGGTGAAACGTCGTCGGGTGACTTCCACAGCCATCGGCATGCCTCACCTCCCATTCTACCGAAGGTCATTGCGGTTTCCGTGCCGGATCCGCTGTCGCACGAGCACGGCGATTTTTCTAGAGGAACGCGGTGCCGTGCGCACAACCGGCAACGCCAGGCCACCGGGCGGATGGCCGTTTCTGCACTGCGGGCCGGGGCGGTTTGCCAGCCGTGGTCCCTGTTGGACAGGAACTGCGCGTTCTGAATCAGCGGCGCTTGTGCCGCCGGGAACCAGGTTCCGTGTCCAGGAGACTCATCATGACGCTCGCCATCCGCCAGGTCGTCTGCGCCCTTGTCGTGTCCGCCCTCGCCGTTCCGGTGTCGCTGGCCCACGCGGCCGCTGACGGCGGCGGCACGCTGCCGGCCGCGGTGCCGGGCATTCGCGCCTCGATCGCCCAGGCCGTGCAGGCGGCTACCGTGCCCGTGCCGTCGCGGGCCATCGCCGCGCCCAGCTTGGCCACGCCGTCCTTTCCCGTGACCCCGAAGCGCGATCGCAGCCTGAAGCAGATGGGCGGCGGCGGAGGCGGCGGCATGATGGTGATGAGCATCATCGGCACCCTGGCCGGTCTGGCCGGCACCTACTACATGGTGAAGGTGATGAAGGACCAGCAGGACGAGGCCAAGGCGGCGCAGTAGCCGCGGTCTTCGACACGGAGGCGGCGGTCGCGG
>JANORI010000067.1:0-2691 GCA_031415235.1 Acidobacteriota bacterium
ACGGTGCTGTCGTCGAGCGGCGCGCTGCGGAATCCCGGGCAGCGCAGCGGCATCCTCGGCACCGTGGCGCACGAGTTCTTCCACGGCTGGAACATGGAGCGCATCCGCTCGCGCGGCGTCGAGCCGTTCGACTTCGAAGACACGAACATGTCTGGGGAGCTGTGGTTCGGCGAGGGCTTCACGAGCTACTTCGATACGATCATCACGCACCGCGCCGGCTTCGATTCGCTCACCGACACGCTCGACAACCTGGCCAACTTCGTCAACGCCGTCACGCTCTCGCCCGGCCGCACGTTCCGCACCGCCGAGCAGATGAGCCAACTGGCGCCGTTCGTGGATGCCGCCGTGTCGATCGATCGCACGGCCTGGGACAACACCTACATTTCCTACTACACATGGGGCGCGGCCGCCGGCCTGGGCCTCGACCTGTCGCTGCGTGAGATGACCAACGGGAAGATTGGCCTCGATGACTACATGCGGCTGATGTGGACCACGCACGGCGTGCCCGGCATGAAGGCGGCGCCGGGCTTCGTGGCCAAGCCCTACGGCATGGAAGATCTACAGGGCCGGCTGGCGCAATTGTCCGGCGATGCCACGTTCGCGCGCGAGTTCTTCGCCAAGTACATCCAAGGCCACGACGTGCCCGACTACGGGCGTCTGCTCGGCCGCATGGGGCTGCTGATGCGGAAGAAGGCGGCGGGGAAGGGCTGGCTCGGCTCGGCTCCGCTCGTGAGCGCCAACGGCGGACTGCGCGTGGGCGTCGTGCCCTTCGAATCGCCGCTCTACAAGGCGGGCATGGCACAGGACGACCAGCTCGTGTCGCTCGACGGCATCGACGTGACCTCGAGCCAGGCGGTGCTCGACGTGGTCGCCCGGCACCAGCCAGGGGCGACGCTGACCCTGAAGTTCGTGCGCCGCAGCGGCGAGACGGTGAACAGCCGCGTGGCACTCGAGGAAGACCCGCGCGTGGAGATCGTGCCGGCCGAAACGACCGGCGCGGCCGTGACGCCCGAGCAGCGCACTCTGCGCACGGGCTGGCTGGCCTCGCGCCGGATGAAGTAGGGTGGACTCATGATGAGACGACTGGTCCTGGCCGGGTTGACGATGGCCCTGCTGATCGCCCTGGGCGTCCTGCCGGTTCGGCCAGGGTTCGCGCAGCAGGAAGACACCAGCAAGGTGCCGCGCATCACGCTGGCCGAGTTCAAGCCGCTGCACGCGAAGAATGCCGTGCTCACCATCGACGTGCGCGATCCGCACGGCTTCGATGCCGGCCACATCCCGGGCGCCCTCAACGTGTCGGTGGTCGACGTCGAGATCATGGCCAACCGCGTGCTCAAGGAAACGCGGCCGGTGGTGGCCTACTGCGCGTGTCCAGACGACGGCTCCAGCCTCTACGTGGCGGCCAAGCTGATGCGGGTCGGCGTGAAGAACATCAAGGTGCTGACCGGCGGCTGGAACGCCTGGACCAGGGGCGGCGGCAAGGTGGAAGTGACCCCGCCCCAGGAGTAGCGGGCGGGTCGGGGCGTCGGAAAGAATGGATTGCCCGCATAGTGACTGGTCAGATAGACTGGTCATATGAAACGCTATGCGGCCTCCGATTTCAAGGCGCGTTGCCTCCACCTGATCGATCGCGTCCGGGAGACAGCGGAGCCCATCGTGATCACCAAACGTGGTCGGGTGGTGGCTCGCGTCGTGCCTGCGGGTGACGACGACGACCGCCCGTGGGAACACTTGCGCGGCACGGCGCGCTGGACCGGGGACCCGCTGGCCCCGGCGGTGGATGAGGGCGAGGTCGAGGCGCTCAAGTGACTGCTGCGCCCGTGCTCGATACACATGCGTGGATCTGGTGGCTCGATCGCGATTCGCGTCTGGACGTGGCGACCCTCCAGGCCCTGGACGCACTGTCCTCGAGTGAGCGCCCGATTCTGTGCGACATCAGTCTGTGGGAAGTGGCGATGCTGGTCGAGCGAAAGCGGCTGTCCTTCGCAATGCCATTCGCCGAATGGCTGAGCGCCGCAGCCCATCCGCGCACGGTTCGCTTGCAACCGGTCACCCCTGAAATAGCCGTCGAAGTGTCACGGCTGCCCGCCTCCTTCCATCGCGATCCGGCCGATCGCCTGATTGTCGCCACCAGCCGGGTACTGGGCGCGCCGCTGGTGTCTCGCGACCGGCTCATCCTTGGTTCGCGGCTCGCGAAGCCGTGGCGGCGCCCACCCGCCCACGTTCGTAGGGCCCGCGCTACACTAGGGGAAGCAGGCCCGGGTGGGCCACCAGCCAAAGAGCCATTGTCATGATCACATCCAGATTCCTCATCGCGTTCGGCACCGCGGCGGCCGTGGCCGTCACTTCGTGGGTGGGCACCGTGGACGCGCGCGCGTTCCAGGCCAAGGCCGCCACCGAAGGCGTCTACACCAAGGCCCAGGCCGAACGTGGGCTCAACCTGTACGACGGCTCCTGCGCGTCGTGCCACGAGCTCAGCAAGTTCAAGGGCGTGGAGTTCGACAAGGCGTGGACCGACAAGCCCATGACCGACCTGCACACCGCCTTGACGTCGATGCCGATGGACGCGCCCGGCAGCATGAAGCCGCAGGAATACTCCGACATCCTGGCCTACTTCCTGAGCATCAACGGATACCCGGCCGGACAGACCGAACTGGCCGGCGGCGAAGAGGCCATCAAGGCCGTGACGCT
>JANORI010000068.1:0-2176 GCA_031415235.1 Acidobacteriota bacterium
GAACTGCTGACGGTGCTCGGCACCTCGTCGTCGGAATCGGCGCTCGTGCCGCTGATGCAGAAGCTCGAGCGTCTGGGGTGCTCGAAGTCGGTGGTGGGGCTGGTGGTGCCGTCGGGCTATTCGTTCAACCTCGACGGCACGAACATCTACCTCACGATGGCGTCGCTGTTTGTGGCGCAGGCGTTGAACATCGATCTCACGGTGCGGCAACAGCTCACGATTCTCGGCGTGGCGATGCTCACCTCGAAGGGCGCGTCTGGCGTGACCGGCGCGGGCTTCATCACGCTGGCGGCGACGCTCGCCGTCGTGCCGTCGATTCCGGTGGCTGGTTTGGCGCTCATTCTCGGCATCGACCGGTTCATGTCGGAAGCCCGGTCGCTCACGAATTTCATCGGCAACGGCGTGGCGACGATCGTGGTGGCGGCGTGGGAGCAGGAACTCGATCGCGACACGCTGCGCGCGGAACTGCAACGCGGCGCCTGACTCCAGGGTGGGGAACACACGGCGTCGCGTTCGTGTTCTTGTCCATATGGCACGCTCGATGGTGACCTGGCTCGTTGTGGCACTGGCCGTGGTGGCGCAGCCGGCCGCGGCCGCGCCGTTCGACCACGAGTACCGTCAGTATGCCGAGCTGCTGGCGGCGCACGTTCGCCAGGGCCGGGTCGACTACCGCGCCCTCGTGGCGGAGCGGACCAGGCTCGAGGCCGTGGTGCGGCGGTTTGGCGAGGTCACGGCCGACGACGAACGGGCATGGACGCGCGCCGAGCAAATCGCCTACTGGGTCAACGCCTACAACGTGTTCACCCTCGCGACGATCGTGCAGCACTATCCGATCCAGGGCGCGTGGCTGAGCCTGAGCCCGCGCAACAGCATCCGGCAGATCGACGGCGCGTGGATCCGCAAGGACTGGGCGGCCGCCGGCGCGCGTCGGTCGCTCGATGACATCGAGCATGGGATCCTCCGGCCGCGCTTTGCCGAGCCGCTCGTGCACGCAGCGCTCAACTGCGCGTCGGTCAGTTGTCCGCTGCTGGCCCTCGAGCCCTACCGCGCCGCCACGCTCGACGGCCAGCTCGAGGCGGCCATGCGGCAGTATCTGGCGAGTCCGCTTGGCCTCGTGGCCGCGGCTGGCCAGCTGCGCGTGTCGAGCATCTTCGACTGGTATGGCGACGACTTCGTCGCGCGCTACGCGCCCAAGGACGTACCGGCACGGCAGGCGCGCGCGGCAGCAGTGCGAGAGGTCGCGCGGCGCTACGGTCCGCCGGCCGCGGTGGCGGTCGCGACCGCGCCGGGCGTGAGCGTCCGCTTCCTCTCCTACGACTGGGCGCTGAACGACATCACTTCTTTGCCTCCACCTCGGCGATGAAGGCGCGGGCCTCGCGGATCACGTCGTCGGTAATGCCCATGTGGCCGCGGTCGGTGTAGTGCACGAAGCGGTGTGGCACGCCGGCCGCCTGCAGCTTCGCCGCCATGTCCACCGCCTGCTGGATCGGCACCGACTTGTCGTCGTCGGAATGGATGACGAGTGTGGGCCTGGTCGTCGAGCTCACATGCGCGATCGGCGACGCGGCCCGGCGCGCGTCTTCGACGTTGCCGGTCACCGGCGTCCACAGGTTGCCCCACGAGAGCGAATTCAGTTCGTAGGTGGCGGCCACGCTGATGACGGCCCGCACGTCGCTGCGCGCCTTCTCCCACCCGCCCACGCGCGCGAACGGGCCTTCGCCGAGCGTGCCAGCGAGCGAGACCATCTGGCCGCCCGCCGATTGGCCGATGAGATAGATGCGCTCGGGGTCGATGCGGTATTCCTCGGCGTGTGCGTGCAGCCAGCGGATCGCGCAGAGCAGGTCCAGATACGGCGCGGGCGCCGGCGAACCGCCCACCAGCCGGTAGTCAATCGACATGGCGACGTAGCCGAACTCGGCCCACTGCGCGACCTTGATGCTGCTGGCATCGGCGCGGTTGCCCGCGCGCCAGCGGCCGCCGTGTACTGACAGGATGGCGGGCTTGAGGGCGGGGCCGTCCGGGTAGGCCAGGTTGGCCAGCAGGGCCGAGCCTTCGACGCGTCCGTAGACGACGTCGGTCTTGGTGACGACGGGCGCGCTTGGCTGCGCGACGGTCGTCTGGGTGAGAGCGGCCAACAGCAGCGCGGAGAGCACGACGACACGCATGGCGAACCTCG
>JANORI010000069.1:0-5082 GCA_031415235.1 Acidobacteriota bacterium
GTACTCCGCCGTGGCGGTCAACTCCTGCAGCACCTGGTCGATGCCGCCGAACAAGCCCTCGTCGTCGAGGCGCTCGTAGCGCAACGACAGCGCTACCGGCGACGATACCTGATACCGGGCATACGCGCCGGTGCCTTGCAGCGCGAGCGCGGCGTCGGCCCGGTTCACTTGGTTCGTGACGTAGTTCACGTCGAGTCCCACGGTCAGGCGCGGCGTGGCCGTGTAGACCACGTAAGTGTCGAACACGCGAAAGTACCCGTCGGGGCCTTGGGCGGCCCCGCCATCGGGCTGTTCCTGGCCCTGGTAGTAGTTGACCGTCCAGGTGAGCGCGCTCGTGGGCGTGATGACGGCCGCCACGTGGTTGCTCTTGAAGTCGTTGAAGTCCTCGGTCTGCTGGATGCCGTTCGTGAGCATGTAGATCACCGTGACCTGGTTGGTGACCGGCAGCGTGAGGCGCAGACCCGAGTGATAGAACGGCAGGAAGTTGAAGAGATACGCGCGCGAGAACTGGTTGTCGTCCTTGGCGTAGTTGGTTTCGTAGCCGAGGTTCGAGGCGAATTTACCGAAGTCCATCTGCAGCCCGCGACCGACCGGGAACACGTAGGTGCCGTAGGCCTGCCACACGTGCCGATACAGGTCGGGCCGGGGCTCGTTGGCGGCGCTGCCCTGCACGGTGTCGGTGGCCTGACCGAACTGCAGGTCGACCCGGGCGCCGAAGCGGCGGCCCTCGTCAACCGCGGGGGCGCTTTCGATGACGATCGCCGCCTGCTGGATGCCGAACACGTTCGCGCGCGTGTCGTAGGCGCGCAGCAGGTTGACGCGGTCGTACGGACGATTCCAGTTGTATTGGTAGAAGCCCTCGAGGGCGACCCCGAACTTCACGTGCTCGAGCGAACTGGAGGAAGGCGCTGCCGCCTGGGTCGACGGCTCCTGGGCCGGGCCCTGCGCCCTGGCCGCAGCCGATACGCCCACCACGAGCAGACACGCGCCGAGCAGCGTGCACCTGAGATTCACGCCGAGAAACTCATCGCTTCGCGGCGGCGGCCTGCGCGAACGAGATGTCGAGAATCGGGTAGCTCGGCCAGTCTTTGTAGTTGAAGTGCCACCACTCGTTCGGTTCCACGGTGAATCCCTGGCGCTCCATGACGGCGCGCAGCAGGTCGCGTTTGGCACGCGCTTCAGGAGGTCCACCGCTGTAGCCGGGATACGAGCGCTGCGTGGACTCATCGTAGTCGCCGGGCATCTGCACGGCCTGCCCGGTGGCCAGTTCGTACATGGTCAGGTCCACCGCGCAGCCGCGATTGTGCTTCGATCCGGTTTTCGGATCGGCGACGAACTCGCGCATGGGTCCACTTGACATGTCCCAGAACACCTTGGTGATGGCCCAGGGGCGATAGCCGTCGTGGATCAGTAGCCCGTACCCGTGACGCGCCAGCTCGCGATGGGCATTGACGAGCGCCTCAGCGGCGGGACGCTGCAGGAACGCGCGTGCCTCTGGATACACGACCTTGCCGAGGAAGTTATTGGTGGTGGCGTAGCGGATGTCGAGCGCGATGGTCGGGTCGAGCGTGACCAGCTCCACCAGATCCGGCGCGCGCGTCGCCTTCGGGTCGCGCGGTGGACGGTCCTGCGCGGCGATCGGCGCGGCCACACCCAACGCGGCCAGCAGGACAATGACCTTCGGCGTCAGGGGCATGTCAGTCATTAGAACACGCGGCCGGGTCGCCCAACCCGTGCGCGCAACACCCTGAATCAGGGGACAATACGTCGTTCGACCTGAGCACGCCGGCGGGCGTGGGCAACCGGGTCGCCGCCCTCTGTCTCAACGCGGCGCACGCTGACGGCGCGAATCAACTTGGCGACCTGTCAAACGGCGTGCCCTACTCCGACTACACCGGCTACACGCCGGTCAACACACCCGAACAGCTCGCCGACCCCAACCGCTGGCAGTCCTTGCGGGCCGCCAATGGCACCGCGCAGACATTCCTGGCGCCGCACTGGGGTCTCGTCACGCCCTTCGGCATGACGTCGGAGAGCCAGTTCCGCCCAGGCCCGCCGCCGCAATATCCCGGTGAGGACTACCTTGCCCAGGCGAGCGCTTCCAGTCGTACATCGCCACCCCGCCGTTTGCCGAGTACCCCTCGGGGCACAGCGCCTTCAGTGCTGCGGCGGCCGCGGTGCTCGCGGCGTTCACCGGCAGCCAGCGCTTCGGGTTCGCGCAGACGTTCTCGGCTGGCGGTTCTACGGTCGAGCCCGGCATCACGCCGGCGACCGAAATCACCCTGCGGTGGCGCACGTTCGGCGACGCGGCGGCCCAGGCCGGCATCTCGCGCCGCTACGGCGGCATTCATTTCGAAACGGGAGACCTGGTGTCGCGCCGGCTCGGCGAGCGCGTCGGGCAGCGGGCGTGGCAGCGGGCACAGCGATACGTGCGCGGCAGGAGCGGGCCCGGAGCGCGCGACTGAGTCGGGGGCGTCCGCCGCGTCACGTCGAGATCAGGCGCCCGCGATCCAGCGTAGCGAGGATGCAGAAATTGCGACGTCACGAGATGTACCGGTGCCAGGCCCCGTTACAAATCACCGTTACAAATCAACGGATCCATCCACCGAAATCACCCGGGAACAGGAACTCCAGCACGTCGCCCACACGCTGCGCCCAGGCGAACTCGCTGTGGGTGGCGCCGTGCGGCTCTGAATACGCCAGGTCCACGTCTTCGCGCCAGCCGGCCCTCACGAGGGCGTTGCGCAGTTTGCGTGCATCGGCCACGCCGTGCCGGCTCTCGGCCGTGCCCATGTCGAGCCAGACGCGCGTGTCGGGCTTGGGCCTGACGCGCGCGACGTACCGCAGAATCGCGCGGCGTCCCCACCACACCGACGGCGACATCACGGCCAGCCGCCCGAACACGTCGGCATGGCGCAGTCCCAGGTAGATCGTCGCCAGCCCGCCAAGCGACGATCCGCCGAGACCCGTGTGCTCGCGGTCGGGCCTGGTGCGGTAGCGCGCGTCGATAAACGGCTTCAGGTCGTCGAGCAGCAGGCGGCCGTAGGCCTTGGCCAGGCCCCCACCCAAACGCGAGTCCTTCGTGGGCGTGTACTCGTGCACGCGGCCGTGCCCCGTATGATGCACGCCCACGATGATGAGCGGTTCGACGCGCCCCTCGGCAATGAGCATGTCGGCCATCTCGCCCAGCCGCCAGTACTGCCCGCGCACGTAAGCGGTGTCGGGGTCGAACAGGTTCTGGCCATCGAGCATGTAGAGCACGGGATACCGGCGGAGGTGGTCGGCGGCATATCCGGCCGGCAGGTAGACTACCAGGTCGCGCTCGCGGTCGAGGAATCGCGAGTGAAACGCGGCGTGGCGCACGAGGTGGGGCGATGACACGGTCACGGGCGTCACGGGCTGATAGGCGCCGTCCAGCCGGCCCCATTAGTATAGGGGGCACGGCAGGCATCCAGAGCCGCCTGCCAACCGTCTGGGGACCCATCTATCGATGAAGCGCGACTATCACCGCTGGCACTCTCGTTCGCTCGGCAAGGACATGGAGTTGCTGGTCTTCGGCCACGGCGGTCCGCCCGTCATCGTGTTCCCAAGCTCCATGGGCGCGTTTTTCGAGTACGAAGACCGCGGCATGATCGGGGCCCTGCAGCAGAAGCTCGACAACGGCTGGCTGCAGCTCTTCTGCGTGTCCTCGGCCGACGGCGAGAGCTGGTATGCCAGGCGGAAGCATCCGCGGCAGCGCATCGAGCGCCATCTGGAGTACGAGTCGTACATTCTCGGCGACGTCGTACCGTTCATCCGCCAGATGAACTCGAACGCCGGCATCGGCGTGACCGGCTGCAGCTTCGGCGCCTACCACGCCATGGCCATCGCTCTGCGGCATCCGCACGTGTTCACGTCGTGCATCACGATGAGCGGCGCGTTCGACATCAGCCAGTTCCTCGACGGCTACGGCGACCACGACACCTACTTCCTGAACCCGCCGGCGTTCCTACCCGGGCTGGGCGAGGCGCATTACCTGGACCAGTTCCGGCGCAACAAATTCGTGCTGGCCACCGGCGAATGGGACATCTGCCGCAAGGCCAACGAGGACTTCTCGGGCGTGCTCGCCGCCAAGGGCATCCCCCATTCGCTTCACGTCTGGGGCTTCGGCAGCAAGCATGACTGGCCGTACTGGCAACCGATGGCGAACGCGTATCTGCCGTGACGCCGGCAACGCCCCTGCACTAAGCTGAGACCCTGCGCGCGCACCTGGGTTCGCGCGGTTTGGAGCACTGGATATGGCCACCATCGGCGTCCTGTTCGGCATGGAAAATTTCTTCCCCGGCGCACTCGTGGAGCGCATCAACGCCATGGGCGTGCCCGGGGTCACAGCGGAGTTCGTCGAGATTGGCGGCGTGAAGATGGAGGGGCCCTGCCCTTACCGCGTCGTCATCGACCGGATCTCGCACGACATTCCCTTCTACCGCGCGTGGCTCAAAGTCGCGGCCCTGGGCGGCGCGTACGTCGTCAGCAACCCGTTCTGGTCGAGTGCCGACGACAAGTTCTTCAACTACGCGCTGGCCGCCCGTCTTGGCGTGGCGGTGCCGCCCACGGTGTTGTTGCCGCACAAGGAACATCCGCCGGGCACCACCGACAAGTCGATGCGGAACCTGCGGTATCCGCTCAATTGGGACGAGGTGTTCGAGTACGTGGGCTTCCCGGCGTTCCTCAAGCCGTTTGACGGCGGCGGCTGGCGCGATGTGTTCCAGGTGAAGTCGCGCGAAGAGTTCTTCGCCAGCTACGACCAGACGCGCACGCTCTGCATGACGTTGCAGCGCGGCGTGAACTTCACGGAGTACTTCCGCTGCTACGTCGTGGACCAGCAGGAAGTGCACGTCATGTCGTACGATCCGCGCGCGCCGTTCCACGAACGCTACGTGAAGTCTCCGCCGGCCTACCCGCCCGCCCTGATCGAGCGCGTGACGAACGACGCGCTCACGCTGTGCCGCGCGCTCGGCTACGACCTCAACACCGTGGAATTCGCGGTGGAGGACGGCGTGCCCTACGCCATCGACTTCATGAATGCCGCCCCTGACGCCGACC
>JANORI010000070.1:0-4162 GCA_031415235.1 Acidobacteriota bacterium
CCGGTCCGACCTCTACTATCGGCTGGGCGGCCTCGACGTGCATGTGCCCTCCCTTCGGAGCCGGCGCGAGGACATCCTGGAACTGGCGCACTACTTCCTGGCCTGCCATGGGGACCGCAGCCGCCTGGCGTTGTCCACGAGTGCCGCCGATGCGCTGCAGGCCTACCTGTGGCCAGGAAACGTGCGCGAGCTCCAGCGTACGCTCGAAGGAGCGCTGGCCATGTGCGGATCTCGCGTGATCGACCTGGATGACCTGCCCCCCGCGCTACGCAACCCCTACGCCGAGGTGGTCCTGCCGTCTCTCGAGACCAACGACTCGCTGCGGACGTGGGCGAGCCGGTACACCCGCCTGGTCCTGGAACGTTCAGGGCACAACAAGCGCCGCGCGTGCCGTGCGCTTGGGATCAGCTACCACACGCTGCAGGCGCACTTGCGATACGACGCCGCCAGGGCGCGGCCGCGCGACGTGGAGGACGACGTGGCGTAGGCGTCTGGTGTCCTTGACCGGGGTGTGTGGGCGTAGTACGTTCAATCGGTTTCCTGCGCCTCCGACAGCCTCCCCATGAGCGATACCACCGATACGCCTCTCAAGAAGACCCCCTTGCACGCCGCGCATGTGGCGCTCGGCGCCCGGATGGTGCCGTTTGGCGGCTGGGACATGCCGGTTGAGTACGCCGGCATCACCGCCGAGCACATGGCCGTGCGTGCCGCTGCCGGCCTGTTCGACGTGTCGCACATGGGCCAGATCGAGCTGGCAGGGCCGAACGCTCTTGCCGCTGTCCAGCACATCACGTCAAACGACGCGTCGAAGTTGCAGAACGGCCAGGCGCAGTATTCGGCGCTCACCACGCCCGAGGGCACGTTCGTGGACGACGTGCTGGTCTACCGGTTCGCCGAGCGGCACTTCTTGCTGGTTGTCAATGCTTCGAACATCGACAAGGACTACGCCTGGATCGCCACGCACGCGCCGGAGGCCGGCGAGGTCGCCATCGTGAACTCGAGCGACCGTTATGCCCTCATTGCGGTGCAGGGACCCAAGGCGCGAGCCATCGTGCAGCAGCTGACGGCGGTAGACCTCTCGACGATGAAGTACTACTGGTTTGCGCACGGCGAAGTGGCCGGTGTCCGGGCCACGGTGTCGCGGACCGGGTACACCGGCGAAGATGGTTACGAGCTGTTCGTGCCGCCGCAGTTTGCGACGGGGCTGTGGAACGCGCTGCTCGAGGCGGGCAGGCCCGAGGGGCTCGTGCCAGCTGGCCTGGGCGCGCGCGACACACTGCGCCTCGAGGCCACCATGCGCCTGTACGGCAACGACATGGACGAGACCGCCACGGTGCTCGAATGCGACCTTGGCTGGATCGTCGGTTGGGACAAGACGGAGTTCATCGGCCGTGACGTCCTGGTGCGCCAGAAGGCCGAGGGCGTCACCAGGAAGATCGTCGGCTTCGAAGTGCTCGACCGCGCCATCGCACGCCACGGCCATGAAGTGCATCACGGCGGCGCTGTGGTGGGCGTGGTGACCAGCGGCACCCAGACTCCGTTCTTGAAGAAATCCATTGGCATGGCCTATGTGACTGCGGCGCTCGCTGCGCCCGGCACCGAGTTGACTATCGACATCCGCGGCCGCATGGCGCGAGCCATCGTGGTGCCGACGCCGTTCTACAAGCGCCCGAGGAGCTGACCATGTACCCGAGCCATCTGAAGTACACGAGCGATCACGAGTGGGTCAGTGTCGACGGGGGGCACGGCACCGTTGGCATTACCCACTTCGCGCAACAGCAGTTGGGAGACGTCGTGTACGTGGAGTTGCCTGAAGTGGGCGCCACGCTCACGGTGGGACAGCCCTTCGGCACCATCGAGTCGGTGAAAGCCGTCTCGGAGCTCTTTGCTCCAGTGAGCGGGACCGTGGTGGAAGTGAACGCCACGCTCAAGGATCGCCCCGACGCCATCAACAGCGCGCCGCACGATACGTGGATGATCAAGGTGCAGCTTGGCAACCCGGCCGATGTCTCGGCCCTGCTCGGCGCCACCGAGTACGAAGCGCTCACGCACTGAACCTTCTGTTCTCAGTAGCTGCAGACCTGCCGATGGATACGTTCGTTCGCCGACACGTTGGACCTCGCCCTCACGATCTCGCCGACATGCTCGCCACGATTGGCGCGCCGTCCCTCGACGCGCTCATCGACGAAGCGATCCCGGCGTCCATCCGGCGATCCGACCCGGTGGCGTTGCCCCCGGGCGAGAGCGAGCACGAGTACCTGACGCGTCTGGGCGTCGTGGCGAAGCAGAATCGAGTGTTGCGTTCCTGCATCGGCCTTGGCTACTACGACACGATTACGCCGAGCGTGATCCGGCGCTGCCTCTTCGAGAATCCGAGCTGGTACACGCCCTACACGCCCTATCAGGCGGAGATCGCGCAGGGACGGCTCGAATCGTTGCTCAATTTCCAGACGATGGTGTGCGACCTCACGGGACTCCCCGTGGCCACGGCATCGCTGCTCGACGAGGCCACCGCGGCCGGCGAAGCGATGACGCTCCTGCACCGCGTGTCGCCGAAGAAACTCACGACTGGCGGCGTGTTCCTGGCATCGGACCGCGTCTTCCCGCACACGCGCGCGGTGCTGCAGAGCCGCGCCGAACCGCTCGGCATCGAGTTGCGCGTGGGCCCGGGCGCTGAGATGGCCATCGATGAGCCCGGCGTCTTCGGCGTGCTGCTGCAGTATCCAGACGAGCGCGGGGCGATTGCCGATCTGGCCAGCGTCACCTTGGCGGCGCACGCCTCCAAGGTGCTGGTCGCCGTGGCGACTGACCTGCTGGCGCTCACGCTGATCACCCCCCCCGGCGAGGCCGGCGCCGACGTGGTGTTCGGCAACTCGCAGCGCTTCGGCGTGCCACTGGGATTCGGCGGCCCGCACGCCGCATTTTTTGCGACCCGTCAGGAACACGTGCGGCATGCGCCTGGTCGCATCATCGGCGTGTCGGTCGACGTGCACGGCCAGCGGGCCTATCGTATGGCGCTGCAGACGCGCGAACAGCACATTCGCCGCGAGAAAGCCACGTCGAATATCTGCACGGCGCAGGCCTTGCTGGCCAACATGGCCGCGATGTATGCGGTGTACCACGGGGCCGACGGCCTCAGAGCGATCGCCACCAGGGTGCACGGCATGACCCGGGCGCTTGCGGCGGGCGTCACCGCGCTTGGGATCGCTCAAGAGAACGACCACTACTTCGACACACTGCGCTTCACGCTGCCGGCCGCGCTGGCCGCGACGGTCCGGACGGCGTCGGTCCAGACTGGTTTCAATCTGCGGCACATCGGCGACACAAGTATCGGCGTGTCGCTGGATGAAACGACCACGGTCGCCGAGGTGCAGGCACTCGTCGGCGTGTTTGCGGCCGCGGTGGGGAAGCCCGCGTCGGCCCCGGTGCTGACCGCTGGCGACGCCTTGCCGCCCGCGTTGCGCCGCACCTCGGCGTTCCTTACGCATCCGGTGTTCCAGCGGCATCGCTCGGAAAGCCAGATGATGCGCTACCTGAAGAGCCTCGAGCGCAAGGACATCGGTCTCGATGTCTCGATGATTCCGCTCGGCTCGTGCACGATGAAGCTCAACGCCGCCAGCGAGATGTTCCCGGTGAGCTGGCCCGAGTTCTCGCGCATGCATCCGTTCGTGCCGTCAGACCAGGCCCAGGGCTACGCGGTGGTGTGCCGCGAACTCGAGCAGGCCCTGGCCGAACTCACGGGCTTCTCGGCCGTGTCGCTGCAGCCGAACTCCGGGGCGCAGGGCGAGTTGGCCGGGCTGCTCGTGATCCGGGCGTGGCACGACGACCGAGGGGACTCGCATCGCAACGTCGTGCTCATCCCGTCGTCGGCGCACGGCACCAATCCGGCGAGCGCGGTCATGGCGGGGTACAAGGTGGTCGTGGTGGCGTCCGACGACTCGGGCAACATCGACCTGGCCGACCTCGAGGTGAAGGCCGATGCGCACCAGGCCAACCTCGCCGCGCTCATGGTGACGTATCCATCCACCCACGGCGTCTTTGAAGACGCCATCCGCGACATCTGCGCCACCGTGCATGGGCACGGCGGACAGGTGTACATGGACGGCGCCAACATGAACGCCCAGGTCGGCCTGACCAGTCCGGCGCTCATCGGCGCCGACGT
>JANORI010000071.1:0-1684 GCA_031415235.1 Acidobacteriota bacterium
CCAGGGACGCGGGTCACGTCCGCGCTGACGCTCGCCGAGGCTGCCCGCGCTATCCTTCGCGCCCGTGCCAGCGGGCGGCTGAGCGAGGCGAACGAACGCGCCGCGACACGTGCACTCCAGGTCTTCGGGCGCCGTTGCGACCTCGTCAGGGTGACGGATGATGTCCTTGCGCGTGTGGGCCGCCCCTTCCCCGTGGAGCCCATTCGGACGCTCGACGCCGTACATCTGGCCACGGCAGAAGTGCTGGCCGAACCGCCCGCGCTGGTGACGATCGTCACACGGGACGCTCGCGTGCGAGACAATGCGCGAGCACTCGGCTACGCGGTTGAGTGACGAGGCGAGGATTGACGGCACGCTTCCTCGTCGTGGTGGGGCAGACTTGGCTGAGGCGGACAGGATAAGCTAGCGCCGCGTGGCACTCACCCCCGGCAGCCGCCTCGGCGTATACGAAATCACCGCGCCGCTGGGCGAAGGCGGCATGGGTCAGGTGTGGCGCGCGACCGACACAACGCTTGGCCGCCAGGTCGCGATCAAGATCCTGCCGGACGCGTTTGCCGCCGACCCGGAGCGTCTGGCACGGTTCGAGCGCGAAGCCAAGACGCTGGCGTCGCTCAATCATCCCCACATCGCCGCGATCTATGCCGTCGAGAAGTCCAACCCTTCGACCCTTTCGGCAAGCTCAGGGCAGGCAGGCTCAGGGCAGGCGGGGATGTACGCCCTCGTCATGGAACTGGTCGAGGGCGACGACCTGTCGCAGCGCATCGCCCGCGGTGCGATTCCGATCGATGAGGCACTGCCGATTGCGAAGCAGATCGCCGAGGCGCTCGAAGCGGCGCACGAGCAGGGGATCATCCATCGCGATCTGAAGCCCGCCAACATCAAGGTGCGCGTGGACGGCACCGTGAAGGTGCTCGACTTCGGGCTTGCCAAAGCGCTCGATGGGAGGCCCGCGAGCGCGACGGCGGATAACTCGCCGACCATCACGTCTCCCGCGATGACGCAGGCCGGGATGATTCTCGGCACCGCGGCCTACATGGCGCCCGAGCAGGCCAAGGGGAAGGCGGTCGACAAGCGCGCGGACATCTGGGCGTTCGGTGTCGTCCTCTACGAGATGTTGACCGGTCAGCGCCTGTTCAGCGCCGAGACCATTCCCGAGACGCTCGCCCATGTGATGACGCGCGAGATCGATCTGGGCACGCTGCCGGCGACGACGCCGCGGCACATCCGCACGCTGCTCGCGCGATGCCTGGTGAAGGAGCCGAAGCAGCGCTTACGCGACATCGGCGATGTGCGCCTGGCGCTCGACGGCGCGTTCGAGACCGCCACGTCCCAGCCGACGGCCGCCGCCGCGCCCGCGTCGCCACGCCGCACCGTCGCCATGGTGAGCGCGGCGCTCCTGGCCGGCGCCGTCGTCACCGCGCTCGCCATGTGGGTGCTGATGCGTCCCACCCCGGTGCCGCTGCAGCCGATGCGCTTCGCCGTCGCCCCGACGGCTGCGCAGGCGCTCGCCATCCAGGGCAACGACCGCGACCTTGTCCTGTCTGCCGATGGCCGGCACCTCGTCTATGTGGCGGACGGGGGGCAGTTGATGGTGCGGGCGATCGATGCGCTCGACGCGGTGCCGCTCCGCGGCATCACCGCCGCCCGCAGCCCGTTCCTGTCGCCCGACGGCCGCTGGGTCGGG
>JANORI010000072.1:0-1834 GCA_031415235.1 Acidobacteriota bacterium
AGCGGGCGTCGACGTCCGCACCATTCAGCTGTTACTCGGCCATCGGAGTCTGGCGACGACGGCCCGCTCTCTGGCGATCGCCACGACACGGGTCTGCGCGACCGTGAGCCCGCTGGACTTGCTCCCGCACCCCGTCGCCCCACCGCCTCAGCCTCCCCCGCCGTCGGCCCGCTGAGCGCCACGGCGATGGATCGCCCGACGCTCACAGTGGCGGACATCTTCCGCCGCTACGGCGAGGCCTATCGGCACGCGGTCGGTCGCGCCTTGGCGACGGCCCAGCGGCGCGTCATGACCGCGATCGAGTCGTGCCGCACCGCCGTCCTCGGCGGCCATGTCGAGCAGTGCGACCGCTGCGGGCACACCCGCGTCTGGTACAACAGCTGTCGAAATCGCCATTGCCCCAGCTGCCAGTCGCTGGCCCGCGCCGCGTGGATCGAGGCCCGGACCGCGGATCTGCTCGATGTCCCCTATTTTCACGTCGTCTTCACGGTGCCTCACGTGATCGCCGAGATCGCGTTGCAGAACAAAGCGGTCGTCTACGGGATCCTCTTCCGTGCGACCGCCGACACCCTCCGCACGATCGCCGCGGATCCACGCCATCTCGGGGCCGAGATCGGCTTCGTCGCCGTGCTGCACACGTGGGGACAGACCCTGATCCTTCACCCGCATCTCCATTGTGTCGTCCCGGGCGGGGGCCTCTCGCCGGATGGCACCCGGTGGATCGCCTGCCGACCGGGCTTCTTCCTCCCGGTCCGGGTCTTGTCTCGGCTCTTCCGTCGGCGCTTCCTCGACGCCTTACAGGAGGCCTTTGACGCGGGGCGGCTCCACGTCGTGGCCTCGCTCGAGGCGCTGGCCGATCCGCACCACTTCGCCGCGCAGGTGCAGCCGGCGCGGGAGACCGACTGGGTCGTGTACGCGAAACCGCCCTTCGCCGGTCCCCAGCAAGTCCTTGAGTACGTCGGCCGCTACACGCATCGCGTCGCCATCTCGAACCAGCGACTGCTCGACATGGACGACGGCCACGTGCGCTTCCGCTACAAGGACTACCGCGCCGATCGCTCGGACACCCCGCAGACGATGACGCTCGCCGCGCCGGAGTTCATCCGGCGGTTCCTCCTGCACGTCTTGCCCTCCGGCTTCCACCGGATTCGCTACTACGGCCTGTTCGGCCATCGGCACCGTGCAGAGAAACTCGCCCGCTGCCGGCACCTCCTCGGGATGACCACGGCGCCGCCGCCAATCCCTGTCGAACGCACCCCACCACCCGACTATCGCGACCACTACGAATCCCTGACCGGCGTCTCGTTGCGGACGTGCCCGGTCTGTCGCGACGGGCACATGATCGTGATCGAGGATCGGCCGCGCGCGCGCCCGGGCCCCAGCATCACCGACACCTCATGACACCCCCGCGTACTCGCCGCACCTCGGTCGCAGCTCGCGCGGGAGGCGTGACAGGACACGTGTGTCTCCAGTCTCGTCGCACGACCCGCAGACACGTCCCTGCGTCTTCCGGTCCGTGCCTCGCCGAGGGCGACAGCCGGCTGAGGCCGCACCGACGCGCGTCCATGATTCCCGCCGGATGCCGCGTCTCACGTGCGCGTCGACACCCGCTCCCATTCAATCCCCATAGCCACGCCTGAGCCGCGGTTTCGTCCAATGCGGTTTTTGCCTACCGGCGCGGCGAGCGCGGCGACGTCTCTCCAATGGCAACAGCTCGGCGCCGCGCCGGTAAGCAAAAACCGCTCTGCATTATCAGACGCTGGCCCGTACTCCTTGCGGCTTGGCCTTGGCACAGCCTTGACCACGCGCGACGAAGGCGGTCTCTGGCGCCGCC
>JANORI010000073.1:0-6202 GCA_031415235.1 Acidobacteriota bacterium
TGGGTCGCCAGAGAAGGCGTCGCTCAAGGCGCGGCTGGCGTCGATGGCCACTGATGTGATCGACATCCCGCTCATCATCGGCGGCAAAGAGATCCGCACCGGCGATCTCGGCCAGGCCGTGATGCCGCACAAGCACCGGCATGTCTTGGCCACCTATCACCACGCGCGTCCCAAGGACGTCGCGGCCGCCATCGCTGCCGCCAAGGCGGCCAAGGCCGAATGGGCCAGCTGGTCGTGGGAAGACCGGGCCGCCGTGTTCCTGAAGGCGGCCGACCTGCTGGCCACGACGTGGCGCGACACGCTCAATGCCGCCACCATGCTGAACCAGTCGAAGACGGTCTATCAGGCCGAGATCGACGCGGCGTGCGAGCTCGTCGACTTCTGGCGCTTCAACGTCGGGTTTGCCGCCGACCTGATGGCCGAGCAGCCGGTCTCGACGACGGCGATGTGGAATCAGACCGACTACCGCGCGCTCGAGGGCTTCATCTACGCGGTGTCGCCGTTCAACTTCACGGCCATCGGCGGCAACCTCACGTCGACGCCCGCGCTGATGGGCAACACGGTCGTGTGGAAGCCCGCTGGCTCGGCCATGTTGAGTGGCTACTACACGATGAAGCTGCTCGAGGCCGCCGGCCTGCCGCCGGGCGTCATCAACTTCGTGCCTGGCGATCCGGTGATGGTGAGCCAGCTCACGATGAACTCGCCCGACCTTGGCGGCATCCACTTCACCGGCAGCACCGGCGTGTTCCAGGGCATGTGGGAGCACGTGGGCACGCACATCAAGAAGTACAAGTCGTACCCGCGCCTGGTCGGCGAAACGGGCGGCAAGGACTTCATCATGGTGCATGCCTCGGCCGATCCACAGGAAGTGGCCGTGGCGATGGTGCGCGGCGCCTTCGAATATCAGGGCCAGAAGTGCTCGGCGGCCAGCCGGGTCTACGTGCCCAAGTCGCTCTGGCCCGAGGTGCGCGACCGCGCCGTGGCCATGATGCGCGAGATCAAGATGGGCGACCCGCGCGACTTCACGAACTTCATGGGCGCAGTGATCGACAAGAAGGCGTTCACGAAGATCAGCGGCTACCTCGAACACGCGAAGCGCAACGCGAAGATCGTGCAGGGCGGCGGCAGCAACGGCCGCGTCGGCTATTTCATCGAGCCTACGCTGGTGCAGACCGACAATCCCGGCTATCGCCTGATGTGCGAAGAGATTTTCGGACCGGTGCTGACAGCCCATGCGTATCCCGACAAGCAGTTCGCCGCGATGCTGCAGACGGTGGACCAGACGTCGCCCTACGCGCTGACCGGGTCGATCTTCGCCAAGGACCGCGCAGTGGTGAAGCAGGCCGCGGCGGCGCTGCGCAATGCGGCCGGCAACTTCTACGTCAACGACAAGCCCACGGGGGCCACGGTGGGCCAGCAGCCGTTTGGCGGCGCGCGCGCGTCGGGCACGAACGACAAGGCCGGGTCGAAGCTGAATCTGATGCGGTGGGTGAGTGCGCGGTCGGTGAAGGAGACCTACAACCCGCCGACCAGCTTCACGTATCCGTTCATGGGCGAGGAGTAGCACGCCCGGCTCCCAGCGTCACTGGAAGGCGCGCGAGGCGGCGCGCCTCTCCCTTCGGCTCAAACTTCGCTCCGCCGTGGCGGGACGTGCTGCCGCGGTGAGAAACGGCTCCCGAGCCACGGAGGACCGCCAGAGCAGCCGGTGCTCAGAGTTCGCCTCACGGAGATGCCACGCCGCCCCACGTGCCGAGGCCCGGCGGGCTCCGGCACGCGATCGGCCGCGGCCGGCACCGTGGCCCTGCCGTCGGTCGACTACAGCCCGCGCGATCCCGCCGCGGACGTGCTGTATCGCGTCGTGCGCGATCATCGGCAGGCGTTCCTGGCCGAGGCACCGCCCGCCAGTGACGTGTCGATGGACGGTACCACGCTGGTGCTCACCGAGTGGGGGATCGCCGGGAGATCGGACCTGACGTACTTTCGGAAGACCGACGGGTCGCCAGCGAGATACGCAGAGTCACACATCCAACTGGCCAACGATCGCATCTCTCAGGAGGACGCAGGCCGGCAGCGGCGGGCCGCAATAGAGATACTCGCGCGACTTCATGGTCAGCCCGGCATCGTTCTGGCGGACGAGGTCGGCATGGGAAAGACGTTCGTTGCTTTGGCAGTGGCCGTGTCCATGGCAGGCTGCTGGATCGGCCGTACGACGGATGGTTGAAGCTCCTTCACCGGGAAGATGACGGGCTGAAGGAGCGGATCACCGACGACCCGGTCCCGCAGCATCTGACGGACGTGCTCGACTCCATGGAGAGTGCGGAGTTCAACGACCTGGTTGAGAGCCTGCGGCGGCTCCCACAGCGTGAGTCTGCGAATCTCGAAGACCGGCTGAAGGAGGCCAGACAAGGAATCGCGGCGGCGATGGAGCGGGTGTGGCGGCTGGCGCTGACGCGGGCTGACTTCCGATCGCCCCTGCTGGTGCTGGACGAAGCTCATCACGTCAAGAATCCGGCCACTCGCCTGGCGTCACTCTTCGCGACCGAGGACGCCGTGAAGGACTCCGAGTTCTTCAAGAGTGCCGGGCCGCTCGGCAGCAAGTTCGACCGCATGTTGTTTCTTACTGCAACACCCTTTCAACTCGGCCACGGGGAGCTCATTCGTGTCCTGGAACGGTTTGAGGGAGTCGCATGGTCCGGCCCGAATGCACCCGCCCTGACGCGCGACCGATTCAAGCTCGACCTGAGCCAGCTCGCAACCGTGCTAGATGATGCGCAGGCCTCTGCGTTGAGGCGGGACCGGGCGTGGGGTAGGCTCAAGCCTGAACATCTGATGTCCCCGGACCGGACCGCGATGGACCCGGAGGTCTGGTGGGAGCAGGCTCAGCACGCCGGAGGTGAGGGGCTCGTGGCGCAGGTAGCCGAACAGGTGCGTCGCACCCGGCACGCGATGGAATCTGCGGAGGCCGCGCTGTCGCCTTGCGTGCTGCGCCACCTCAAAATGGCTCACTTGCCCGATGCGCCAGACGTTCAACGGCGCACCACGCTCACCGGTGCGGCCATTCGCGACAACGGCGACCCCCTGTGTGGGCTCGAGATTTCCGGCCCGGTTCTGTTGCCTTTTCTCCTGGCTGGCCGCGCGCAGGGACTGCTGGCTACGTCGATCCGCGGTCGCGCCCTGTTTGCTGAGGGGCTTGCGTCCTCGTTTGAAGCGTATCTGGAGACTCGCGATGGGCGAGCAGAGATCGACGAGGACAGCGACGCATCGGACGCTCAAACGCCTCCGGAACTCGAATGGTACTTGCGTCATCTGGACCACGCCTTGCCGCGATCGAGTCAGGATGCCAAGTCTGCGCAGCTACGCAAGACGAGAAGATGTTCCGAGTCGTTCGCGACCGGGAACGGTGGTTTCAGATCATCATGGGTGAGAACTACGAGGTGGACGAGGCCGCGACAGACCGGCGCGCCGACCGAGTTCCATTACCGGCGCAGGTTCAGCGCGAGCTGTCGATGCGTCTACACCCAAAGCAACCGTGAGTATGCTGGCACTCACGTCACAGCAAGCTGTTGAGTCGACGCGTTGGGTCCAATCGTTGCCGAAGCCGCGCAGAGGCGTGGCGTGCCTGCGACTACGACGGCGTTGCATCAACAATTGGCGTCTCGCTATCGCCCGGGAGGATTGAGGCGCGTATCGAGCGCGAATCGCTTCTGGGTGGCGAGTTCGTACCGCCCTGCGGCGCGAGTGGGATTGAACAGCAGGTTCCAGCTTTCCTGCGTGACCGTACTGGGAATGACGACGAACAGGTGCTGTTCCAGCAGCGCACGTCCGAAGGCTTGCTGCCCCTGGCCCGGCGACCCTGGTTGCAGCCATCCCGCATTGGGCACGTCCTCGGGCATCACGACGTGCACGTCGGCGGCCTCGAGGATGCGGGCACGCGTCAGGACGTGGGGCACGGTGTCGAGCCCCGCGAAGCCCTTGTGGACCGCCACTTCCAAGATGGCGGTGGCCGGATCCGCCGAGCAGTAGACGACGGGGTAGCCTACTGGATTCCACCGCCCGCCCACCGTGGCAGATCCGATCGCCCTGTCCCAGGCCGAACCGTGCGGTTGAAGGTCCAGTCGCCAGGCGAGCGGCGACCCGGCAACCCACGGCAGGGGCATCATGCGTAAACGCCGTACTCGATGCGCGTCAAGTGATCGCTGACCAAGCGCGTCCCCGGATGTGTGCGCAGCAAGTCGATCGGCTTGCGGTGATCCAGGCCGATCGCCGGACGGTCCAGCCAGCGTTCGGCCTCGACCTGCGACCCGAATACCCGCGTGGCGTGGGCGAGCACCTCGGCAAAGCGCCAGAGGCGCTCGCTCTCGTCGACCGGTAAGCGCGTCTTGGGTGCGGCCTTGCGCCGGGCGAACGAGCGCTCGCTGACACCGATCGCGGCCAGCAGGACATTCGAGTGAAGGCTCAACACCCCAGCAAAGAGCGTGGCCATCGCCTCCGCCGGAATGCCGCGCAGGACCAGTTCGTGTGCGTCCTCTTCGGTCGCCACCTGGCGATGCAGCACGCGGCGCCCACCCAGTAACTCCGTGGCGAGCCGCACGGACGATCTGGCGGATGAGGTCGTTGGGGACTCCGTGAGCGCCGTGGTCATGTCGACTCCCTGTCAGATGGCGTATCAATAATGCCATGTGGCAGCCCCGAGGTCAAACCTGAATCGCGATCGGTCATCGCCGTCCACCGTCACCAGCAGATGGGGCCCGAATCCCTGCCCCGGTGAGGATCAGGCGATGACTGCATGGACGCTGGTTCTTGCCGCCTGCCCTGAGCTATACTGGTCACCTACATGGTCATGTTGCGGCCATGCCATAGCCATGCCGAAAACGATGTCCGCCGCTGACTTCAAGGCGAAGTGCCTTGAAGTACTCGATACCGTCGCAAGGACGAGCGAGTCGGTCGTCGTCACCAAGCGGGGACGCCCCGTGGCGCGCGTCGTCCCGATGGTGAACAAGCCGGTCCGGCTGGTCGGTGCCCTCAAGGGCCGCGTGCGATCCGTCGGAGACATCGTGCAGCCGTTGGGTATTGCCTGGGGCGAGGTGTGATCGTCCTCGACACGCATGTGCTGATCTGGCTGCTCGAGGAGTCCCCCAAGCTCGGGCGGCGCGCCGCCAAGGCCGCCTCGGCAGCCCTGCACGTCGATGCCTTGTCCGTGAGCGCCACCACCTTCTGGGAGGTCGCACACTTGGTCGCCAAGGGCAGGATCCGGCTCGAGGGTTCGCCCGCGAGCTTTCGCGCCGTCGTGCTCGAATTGGGTATTCGCGAGGTGCCGGTGGATGGCGACATCGCGATCGACGCGGCGTCACTTGCCGCGGTGCTTGCCGACCCGGCTGATTGCCACATCGTGGCGACGGCTCGAAAGACGGGCGCCCGACTCATGACCGCCGATCGCCGCATCCAGGACGCGGCCGTCGCTGACACGATCGACGCAGGCCGCTGAGGGAAGATGTCCTGGGGCAGCACACATGTAGAGGTCATGCGCGAAACCCCGCCGGCCCCGAAGAGCCCAAAGGGGGTGACGTCAGCACCCCCCGAGGCCAAGGTCTGCTGATGGCGCAGCAGCATGACCTCGCCACGACGCACCGGGCGCCCGGCGCCCTCGCCGCAGGCGGCGATCGACGATTGATCCTGGGCAACGGCGCAGTGTCGAGTCACAAGCCGAGGGGCCTACTTCTTGCGGCGCGGGAAGGTCCAGTTCTCGATGGCGAGATCGGGTTCTCTCGGGTTCTCTCGGGCAATGCCGTTCGCTCCCCGCTGCATCTTCGCCCCCAACGTCCTTGGAAACGGGCTGCCAAGGAAATCTGCCATGAGGCGTGAGCTGGGGGGGTGAGCCAGGGTCTGATAACCGAAATTCCGTCACCTTCAGACCCTGCTCGTGTTTCCTATCGTTGTCGTCTTCGTTCAACGCCGCCTGACCGTCGGCGAGAGCCAGGCCGAGATCGCCCAGCGACTGGGCAAATCACGCGGCTACGTGACTATCATCTGCGCCTTGATCGATGCACCCGACTGGCTGATGGACCTCTACCGCAATGGTCGCGGTCGCGGCATCACGGAGCTGTACGAGCTGCGCAAGCTGCACGAAGCCCATCCCGACGCTGTCGAGCATTGGCTTATCACTCAGCCGCAAGTGGCCCGCGCGAATCTGCAGGCGTTTAAG
>JANORI010000074.1:0-6983 GCA_031415235.1 Acidobacteriota bacterium
CCGATCTGGTGCGCATCGATCAGGGCATCGGTCAGCTCGAAGGGCGCACGGGCGCCGAAGTGCAGCGGCAGCGTCAGATGTTGGATCTCATCGTTCGCGCCGGGCTCAGTGCCGTCGCGAAGAGGCGCCGCTCGTGCGCGACTCCAAGCGCCGCGGCCTGGCGCCACATCCGTCAGGCAAACAGCAGTCAGCGGTGCGGCCAGTATCGCTGACCCAGTCCAAGGTAGCAGACGTGCTCGGCTCCCACGAAGACGAGCAGCTGCCACTGTTCAACGGGCGTCCGCGCCCGCGGATACGACTCTTCCGGCGTGTGGGCCAGGGTGGGAATGACCTTCACGAGCCGCTGGCCAAGCCACGCGTGCGGCACCGCTACGTTCCGCCTCTGCTCGACGTCAACAAGACCCTTGGCATCGGAGTACCACGTGGAGCCGGCGAAGACGAATTCACCAACCAGCGGTTGGCGCGTGAGGGTAACCACGCGAGCGCCTTGCGCAAGTCGACCAGGGCGCAGCCCCAGCGCGGACTCCATCTCTGGCAGCGACAGCCCGACGATGTTCCGTTCGACCGTGAAGTAGCCTGATACCGGTTCCATTGGCGCCACCCGTACCGTGACCACCGGGAGCGGCGCGAGGGCTCGCGTGGACCGCCCCGGCGGACGAGCGCTATTTTGCCACGGTTTATCCGTGGGCGCCGCGCCCACAGGGTCTCGGAGGACGGGGCGTCGCCGGCCGAACCGATTGTCGCGGGTTCCGGTTGTCGCGGTTCCAGGTTGTCGCGGTTCCAGTGTTGTCGCGGTTCCAGTTGACATGGCCCGCATTTCAGCGAGAATAGCGCCCGTGTCAGCAGAAGGCGCTCGTGCTGCGGCTGGCGCGGCACGCGTCCGGTGGTATTCGGGAGAGGAACAATGAAACGAGGGACGCGGATGAAGGGATTCGCTGTCTCGCTTCTCCTGTTGGTGGTTCTGCCGGCCACGGTGACGTGCGGCCGGCCAGCCGAGGTCCAACCGCGCGCCCCAGTGACCATCGGCGAGTTCTGGACCGCCTTCCGGGCAGCCGTGGCCGCCACGGACCGCGAGGCGCTCGCGTCGCTCACCGAGTTCCCCTTCCAGACGCGCGGCCCCAGCGATCGCGACCCTCTCGTTCCGCGGGATCGCGGTTCGTTTCAGCGCATCGTCGGTCAACTGCTCGAGGCCGACCCTGGCATGAGGCCGCAGCCCGAGACCATGCGGGATCTGATAGCCCGCACCTCGGACCTTCGGCCGTCGCCCGCCGGCGGCACCACGGCGCGGCTGGGCAGCTTCGTGTTCCGGGAGGTGCAGGGACGCTGGCGCTTCACGATGGCATACCTGGACGAATGACATTCCGAGCGGTCGACGGGAGCAGCACATGGCCAGCTTGAAGAAGGGCGATTCCGGCATCGAGGTGAAACGCCTGCAGATGCTGTTGAACTCTCTGCTCGTGCCCTCCCCGCGCCTGAAGGAGGACGGAGGCTTCGGCGGCAGAACGCACGACGCCGTAATGCGGTTCCAGCAGCAGCGCGGGCTGAAGGTCGATGGCATCGTCGGTCCCGGTACGTGGATGGCTGTCGGGCAAGTGGCCAGAACCACGCCGCTGGTGCCAGCGCCGGCCGGCAACTCCTGGCTGGATATCGCCAAAGCCGAACTCGGCATCCACGAGAACGCTTTGCCCGGGCATCATACGCCGCGCATCCTCGAGTACCACAAGACCACCACGTTGAAGGCCACGACCGACGAGACACCGTGGTGCTCGTCGTTCGTAAACTGGGTGATGACCAAGGCGGGGCGCAAGGGCACCAACAGCGCTGCCGCGCGCAGCTGGCTCGATTGGGGCGCGACGCTCACCACGCCGGTCGAAGGCGCCGTCGCCGTCATCAAGAAGAAGACGGTGGGAAGCGACAGCGCCACTGGCTCGACGTCCGGGTTCCATGTGGCGTTCTTCGTATCGTCTAACGCCACGCACGTCCGGCTGCTCGGCGGCAACCAGTCGGACCAGGTCAAATACTCGAACTTCGCCTCGAGCGCCTACGACGTCAAGGCCTACCGCTGGCCAAACTAGCCCGCGCGCGGGCCGGGACGGCGGGTCGGCCCAGCCACCATCTTCTGAATACTACAGCCCGCACTGTCGTGACTCTAGCTCGCGTTGGCCGGCGTCGGTTTGAACGACGCCGCCACGTGCGCGAAGATCGCTTGGTAGCGCTGCGCCAGTTGCGCGGTCGGGGCGATGCAGACCAGACGGTACAGCACATTGCCGTTCGGAATGGCGTACTGGACCACGGAGTCCATGCCGTTCAGCCCGCGCCGCGAGTAGGTCACGAACACGAACCGTGTGCCAGCGACCTCCTTCACGTGGTGTTGGAAATCCTGCCCGGATGGATCGTTCAGTCGCGCCTGATCGGCCTCGAGTTTGGCAAGCTCGCCGTCGATGTCCTCTGACGTCAGCGGGGCTTCGAGCTTCATCTGCTCGATCACGATAGACGACGTCGGCTGGTTGTTCCGCGTGTTCTCGACTGATGACAGCAAGATTCCCCTGTATCCCGGAGCCACTTGCCAATCCTTCGGCAACTCGACGCTGAAGGTGTTCCAGGGCAGTCTCGCGACGGCGAAGTCTTTCGGCCTGGCGCTGCGGCGGAACCAGGGGTCCGAGTTGTCAGATTGCGCGTGCGCCCCGACAAGACTCAAAACCACGAGCAACGACATTGCCACCACTCGACTTGTCATAGAACCTCCCCTTGCCGCACCGCGGCGCCACGAGCACTACTTGGGGGTCAGCGCCCTTTGAGCCGCCTGATAGCATTCCTCGTCAGGGGTCAGAAGTTCGAGAACCTGACGATAGAGGTCCGGCACCTCTTTGGGCGCATAGGTCAGTTTTTGCCTGGCGCTCCTGCAGGCTGCAAGGCCTGCCTGTTTCTTGCTGTCCTGGATCTTGCGAACATCAGCATCGATCGACAGGGAGGGGTCCACCTCCTTGGCCTCGCTGTACTTCTGTAGCGACTCATTCCACTGTCCCTTCCTGGCCAGTTCCTGAGCTTCGCCCAGAATTCGCTGGGCGGTCTCTGCGAAGGACCGTCTCGCTGCGGCCAGGTTCGCGCTCACGTTGAGATACTGCGGCGTGGCGTCGCGCGCGATCGCTTCCAACGCGTCCACGATGCTCCGGTCGGCGCCTTTCGAGGCGGCCGTCACCGCTTCCTCGTAGCGCTGCCGCATGATCCCGACGCGATTCTGATAGTCCCGATCGAGCTCACCGGGAAGGGGTTCGAGGCCGCCGTCTTTTGGCGGAATCCGCTGCGCGAGCACCGGCGCTTTGGGGGCCGGAGCGCTTGGCCTCACAGGCGTGATCACGCACTTCTGGGCCTCAGCCTTCAACGCCAGGGCGTCTGCGTTGTCCGGCTCACTGGTCAGGATCGCGACGATCTGCTGGACCAGCGCCTCGTCGCATTGGCCCTGTGCCATCACTTCTCGCACCGAGGCCAGGGCCGCCTCGACTGGAGACACTGGTGGCGGAGCGGGAGGAGGTGGTACGAGCGTCAGACACCCCTCGGCGCGTTGCTTGAGGCTCAGCAGGTCTTTGTTGTTCGGGTCCTTCGTCAGCGCGGGCTGGATGTTCTGGGCGAGCGCTTCCGCGCATGATCCCCGGTCCAGTTGAAAGCGCGCCGCCACGATTGATGCCGCGGTCTCATTGGCGGCGCGTTCGCGCTCGCGCGCAGACCGAACCACGACTCCGGCGACGGCAAGCGTTCCAACCGCGACAAGCGCCAGCGCGCCACCGACCACTCGTTTGTGCTGCGGCGTCAGCCTGCGCGCGAATGCGCCAGTCGCCCACGACGCGCGACCGGGAGGCACCGGTGTCGACACCTGGGTGGGTCCCGCCGTCAGCCCCTCGATCTTGAGACGGAACGGGCCGATGCTGGCCACGGTGTCGGGCTCGAAGGCAACCGAGGGCAGGCGCCTGCCGGCGACCCAGATGCCATTCTCGCTGCCTCGGTCGGTGAGCACGTAGCGACCGCCCTCGAGGCGAATCTCGGCGTGCTCTCGCGAGACGCTCTTGACGGGGTCTTCGAGTACGAGATCGTTGGCCGGCCCGCGACCGATCGTGAGCGGCAGCTGCGCCAGGTCCAGCTCCTGCCCCAGGGTCTCGCCGCGAAACACCAATAGCCGCGCCACGTTATCGTGTCCTCTTGATCCCGCCGGCCAGCCGCTGCATCAACGTGTCGCCCAAGCGGCGCCACGCCGGTCGCACGGGGCTCAGCGTAAGTGTATCGTCCGGATCGGGCGTCCGCGTTCCGCTCGATCCGACCCGCACCGTCTCGTCGGCCAGGGCGGGCTCGGCCGCCAGTGTCGCGCGCGCCCGCTCGAGGATGCCATTCGCTTCGGCACAGTCTACATCCAGCGCCAGGGCGTTTTCGGCCAGCCAGCCGGCTCGACTGAAGTCCCGTTCGGCTTCTGCCGCCCGTGCCATCGCCACGACCGGCGCCGCCGCTTTGGCCCGCCGCCGCGCGTCCTCTTCCCGCCGCACCAGCTCCTGCGCCTGCGCTTCTTCGGCCATGATCACCTCCACGAGCGCGGTGGCGGCCGCGTCGTCGGGGCAGAGCGCGACGGCGATTCTCGCGGCCTCTCGCGCCGCGCGGAACTTGCGCCGCGCCAGCAGCGCACGGGCGTCCTGCATCGCGCGTGCGGCCGCGGCCTGGCGCTCGCGCGCCAGGGCGCGCTCGTGCAGGCGGGCAGTGGCCACGCCTTCGACCTGGCGGGCCAGCGGGTCTTTCGGGTTGCCGCCGAGCGCCTGGCGCGCCAGCGCCACGGCGTGCTCGAGCTCGCCGCGTTCGAGCGCCGCTTCCGCCTCCCGCGCCTGCTCGGCCGCTGCCTCTCGCCGTCGGTCCTCCTCGGCCAGGCGCGCCGCTTCGCTCCGCAGGTTCGCGAGTGCGGCCGAGACGTTCGGCGACTGCGGCTCGCGAGCGAGAAACGCCTCCAGGTCCCCGAGCGCCTGCACCCGTTCGCCCTTGTCGAACCGGAGCCGCGCTGCGGCGAGGGCCTCGGCGCGCCGCCGCTCTGCGGCGGAAGCGCGTTCGGCGTCGAGGCGGACGGCGCGAATGTTCGCCTCGACCGCGGGCACGATCGCGCCATCGAGGTCGAACGATCTGGCCTCGTCCAGCGCCCGTTCGGCCTCGGTGAACAGCCCTTCGAGGGCGAGCGACTCGGCCCGCTGCACCGCCTTCTCGCATTGCCGGCGTCGGGCGCGGGCCGCCGCCTGCTTTGCGCTGGTGGCCTGGTCTCGCAGGTCGGCCGCCGCGGCGTTCCCGGCATTGGCCGCCAGCGCCTGCGCCGTCAGAACGAGCACCGTGGACCAGTCCGCGCGGGAGGCCGCATCCTGCGCCTCGATGACGAGCGTATGCGCGCGATCTTCCGCGGCCCGACTGTCCGCGAGCAGCCCGCGGGCACGTTCGATCGCCTCTCGGGCGCGGACGCTCGACGGCACGGCCTGCAGCGCGGCTTCGAAGCACTGCAACGCGTCGGCGACGTCTCCCGTCTGCATCGTCAGGTCGCCATTGCGCATGTCGGCCGCGGCCCGCGAGAGCGTCGCCAGCTCTTCGTCGAGGGCGTGGTGGAGGGCCACCACTTCCTTGCGTCGCTCGTTGGCCGAGATCCAGTCCAGGGGTTCGGCATCGGCGTCGTCGAGCCACGCCCGGGCCGTCGGCAGCCGTTCTGTGAGGGACGCGCGGTACGATGCCCCGTCCGCTGCGGCCGGTTCCGCACCCAACGCCTCGCACAGCCACTGCCGCTCGGTCGACGCCGTGTCGATGGCCGCAACGAGGGTTCGCAGCTCGCCGCAGATGCGGCTGGTGTCGGTCGCCAACTCCCGCTGCGCGCGACGCAGGTCGGCCGCCATGAACGTCGCGGTCTGATAGCGCGCGGCGAGCGACTTGGCGAGCGCACGCTGCACCACCGCCACGAGCGCCGGTGGCGCCTCCGCGTCGCGAATCGGAAGCGGATCGTCGAATTGCACCCGGTCGAGCACGGTGTGCATGTCCGACGAGGCAAAAGGCTTGCGGCCCGTCAGCATGAAATACAAGACGGCGCCGGCCGAGAAGAGGTCGGAACGCTCGTCCACCTCCCGTCCCATCGCCTGCTCGGGCGACATATAGTCGGGCGTCCCCACGATGAGCCCGGTCATGGTCATGTTCGACGAGGCGAGGCGCGCGATGCCAAAGTCGACGATTTTCAGATCGCCGTCGGCACTGACCATCAGGTTGCCGGGCTTGATGTCGCGATGGAAGATGCCCCGGCTGTGGGCCAGCTGCATGCCGTCGCACAGCTGCAGCATCAGCGCGAGCTTCTCCTCGAGCCGCACGCCGTCGGGCCGCTTCAGATACTCCCCGAGCGTGCAGCTCTCGAGCAACTCCATGACGATATAGGGGCGGCCGTCGTCGTCGCCCACATCGAAGATCGTGATGAGATTGCGGTGCACCAGCTGGCCGGCCGCGTACGCCTCCCGATAAAAGCGCTCGCTCGTGTCTGGATCGTTCTCGATCTCGGCCGTCATGACCTTGATGGCGACGCGCCGGTTCATGAGTTCGTCGAAGGCGCTGTAGACGATCCCCATGGCGCCCCGGCCGAGCCGCCCGTCAACACGGTAGCGGCCGATCGTCCTGGGAGGCTGGCCGCCCGCAGCCCGTGGTGTCGGGTCCAAGTGTGTGTCCCTCTGCAGCGCGTGGAACTCATCGCAGTCTAGCTGGAGACCCGGCAGGTCGGCAACGAAATGACGGTCGCCTGGGCGGGGCCCCTCGCGCGCCCTTGCCGCGTAGGACTACGTCAGTGTCACTCCGCGCGCACGGCGTCAATGGGCTGCAATCGCGCCGCGCGAACGGCCGGGTAGATGCCGAACACCAGACCGATGATCAACGCCGTGCCGAGCGCGACCAACACCGCGTCAAGCGACACATAGGTGGGCCACCCCGCGTAGGCGCTCACG
>JANORI010000075.1:0-1946 GCA_031415235.1 Acidobacteriota bacterium
CGCCGTGTCAGCCACGTGCTTCACGAAGAAGTCTTCGAGTGTCGTTCGCAGCGGATTGAGCGACACCACGCGTGCCCCGGCTGCCGACAACTGCTGCAGCGTAGCCTCGGGCGCCTCGGGTGGCAGGTCCACGGCGTAGCGGCCGTCGTGCAGTTCGGTCACGGTCCGCGCCCGTCCGCGCAGCGACGCCAGCGCCTCGGACGACACGCGGTCGACCACCAGCTCCCAGCCGAGCACGTCCACGCCCAGGATGTCCGAAATCCGGCCACCAGCTGCCAGCTTGCCGTGCGCGATGATCGCCACCTGGCTGCACATCGCCTCGGCGTCGGTCAGAATGTGCGAGCTGAAGAACACGGTGCAGCCGCGGTCGCGCAGGCGCAGCATCAACTGCCGCACTTCCCGCCGGCCGAGGGGATCGAGACCCGACATCGGCTCGTCGAAGAACACGACGTCGGGCTCGTTGATAATCGCCTGGGCGATGCCGACGCGCTGCACCATCCCCTTCGAATACGACCGCAGCGGCATGCGTCGCTCGGCATCGATGCCGACCTCGTCGAGCACGCGCGCCACGCGGGCCGCGCGGTCCGCCGCAGGGATGTCGAACAAGCTGGCGAAGTACGAGAGTAGCTCCTCGGCCGTGAGGTAGTCGTAGAATGCGGGGTTCTCGGGCAGGAAGCCAATGCGCCGGCGCACATCGACATCGCCGGCCGGCCGGCCCAGGATCCGCGCCGTGCCGCTGGACGGAAAGATCAGCTGCATCAGCAGCTTGATCGCGGTGCTCTTGCCGGCGCCGTTCGGGCCAAGAAAACCGAAGACCTCACCGGGCTCGACCGCCAGGGTGAGATGGTCGAGGGCCCGGTACGGCCGCGGTCGCCAAAAGCCGACCAGAAAGTCCTTGGTCAGGCCGTCGGTCTCGATGGCCAGCATCGTCAGCGGACGGTCACGCCCGCGCGCTTCATCTCCAGAGCGATGGCCGCGTCGAGGAACGCCGCCCGCAGGCCGGGCAGGCGAATGCCGTTCATGAAGAAGGTCGGCGTGCCCTGCACCTTGAGCTGTTCGCCCTGCTCGATGTCGCCCTTCACGAGCTGCAGTGTGCCCGCGTAGCGGGCGTCGAAGTCCATCACGCCGCCCATCATGCGTGCCGCCTCTTTCACCGACGTGGGCGTCAGGGTGGGCTGGTTGGCAAAGAGCCAGTTCTCCATCGCGTCGGCCCGGCCCTTTTCGCGCGCCAGACGCACGGCCACGGCCGCTTCGCAGGACGCCATGTGGCTGCCCGTCGGGACGAAACGGTTGCACTCCGGATCCAGAGGAAAGTCGCGCGTCACGACCTTCAGCTTACCCGGGTAGTCCTTGGCGTACCGCGCCAACACCGGCTTGTATTCGGCGAAGGTCTGGCCGCACGGCGGGCACATGTAGTCGTTGAACTTCACGAGCACCACCGCGGCGCCTTCGGTCGCCACCATCACCGGCACGCGCTGCTGCGCCGCCATGAACTTCTCGAGTTCCTGCAGTTGAGCTGGCGCCAGCGCGGCGGTGCCCGTTTGCTGCGCCACCGCCTGCTCGCCGGTGTCGCTCGCCGCGGCGTTCAGCGTTTCGGAGGGGAACGACCACACGAGGATGGCGGCGGCCACAACAAACGTCAGGGCCGACATCACGGCGGCGGGAGTCTTCAGAAGACGGCGGACATCCGCCGCCAGACGCTCAGGCAGTGCGCTCATGGACACCCTCGTGGCCGTCACGGCCGACACGAACAATCCCACCACCGCCACATACGTGGCGACACACAACAGACATACCGTCTTCAGCACCACGAGCGACGCGTACCCCAGATAGGCTATCGGCACGAGCGCCGCCGCCGACATCACGAGCACGTAGGTCGCCGCGTGGGCGCGGCTGGCCGGCGACCCCGCCGTGAGGCCCAGCACCAGCACGACGGCGGCGAAGAA
>JANORI010000076.1:0-1612 GCA_031415235.1 Acidobacteriota bacterium
GGTCGTGCGGCCGCACTTGGCCAAAAAGTGCTTCTCCGTTCAGGGTAACGACGGTCGACTCTGATTGACGATCGCCGAAGTAAGGTGTATACACCATAAATCGTGAGTGTCACCTATCCCGTGTTGAGGCCTGCCCGATGACATCCACCGACGGTCTGGTAATCGACCGTTCCCGTGCCCGGGCCCTCGACGCGGCCGATCCGCTCGCCCGGTTTCGTCGCGAGTTCCACATCCCGACGCGCGCCGACGGACAGCCGGAGATCTACTTCTGTGGAGACTCCCTCGGCCTCCAGCCCACCCGGACCGAGGCGTACGTGCGCGAGGAACTGCGCACGTGGCGGGAGCGCGGCGTGCGCGGCCACCACGAAACGGAGAGGCCGTGGTTGCCGTACCACGAGCGTCTCGGCGACGCCATGGCCGCGCTCGTCGGCGCACGGCCGTCGGAAGTCGTGGTCATGAACGGGCTGACGGTGAATCTGCACCTGATGATGGTGAGCTTCTTCCGGCCCACCCGTGAGCGCTTCAAGATTCTCATCGAGGACCACGCCTTCCCCTCGGACCACTACGCCGTGGTGTCGCAGCTTCGGCTGCATGACCTGGACCCGGCTCAGGCGCTCGTCATCGTGTCGCCGCGCGAGGGCGAAGAGCTTTTGCGGCAGGACGATCTCGCGGCGGCGATCGAGCGCGAGGGCGACCACTTGGCGCTCGTGCTGCTGCCCGGCGTGCAGTACTACACCGGGCAGGCCCTCGATCTGCCGGCGCTCGTCGAGGCCGGCCACCGGGTCGGTGCGGTCGTCGGGTTCGACCTGGCGCACGCGGCCGGCAACCTGGCCGTACAGCTGCACGACTGGGGCCCCGATTTCGCCTGCTGGTGCACCTACAAGTACATGAATTCCGGCCCGGGCGCCGTCGGCGGCTGCTTCGTGCATGCGCGACATGGCCGCGCGCTCGATGCGCCGCGGCTCGCGGGGTGGTGGGGGCACGACAAGGAGACACGCTTTCGGATGGGGCCGACTTTCGACCCGATTCCCGGCGCCGAGGGCTGGCAGCTGTCGAATCCGCCCATCCTCTCGCTGGCCGCCGTGCGCGCATCGCTCGAGGTGTTTGCGGAGGCCGGCGGCATGGCGCCGCTGCGGCAGAAGTCGGTTGCGCTCACCGGGTATCTCGACGGCCTGCTGCGCGAGCGGCTCGGCTCCCAGATTGAGATCGTGACACCGGGTGAGCCCGACCAGCGCGGATGTCAGCTGTCGATCCGGGTCCGCGGTGGACGCCTGGACGGCAAAGAGTTGTTGAGGCGCATCGAGGAGGCCGGCGTGGCGTGTGATTTTCGCGCGCCCAACGTCGTGCGCGTGGCGCCGGTGCCGCTCTACAACACGTTCGACGACGTGTACGGGTTCGTCGACGTCCTGGCCCGGGTGCTGGACGCGGAGACGGTATGACGACGTCGTTCGAGTTCGGGCGACTCGTCTTGAAACCCAGGAGAACATTCATGACCGGTAGTGTCAGGGCAGCACTCGCATTGACGGCGGCGACGGGACTCACGGCCTGTGGCGGCGCCCCTCCCGCGCCTCCGGTAACTCCAGCGGCCGTGGCCTCCACGATCCCTGAGGTG
>JANORI010000077.1:0-2778 GCA_031415235.1 Acidobacteriota bacterium
CCCGGGGAGCAGGGCCAGCGATAGTTCCGGGTCATCGGGGCGCCACTTGAATTGCTGCGACCATTGCGTCGGGGTGATGAACGCGGTCCGCATGCGGGTGGCAATCACTCTCTCCACTCCCAAACCTCTCCCCATGAACCCGCATATCAGTCCCGCGCATTGGGTCTCCGCCGCACTTCTGTCCTTCGCGCTTCCGTGTGCGCTTCCCGCGCAGCAGCCCGGGTGGACCTCAGGGCCCCGTCGGGACGCTGTGAAGTTGTGAATGCCAGCGGAGGTACGGATTCTTCTGGCTTTCGAAAAGGCCGTCGCTCTGATGGCCGCGCATGGCCGACATGGCGGTGGACCTGCGACAGGTCGTTGTGCGCCCGATCCGGGCTGACGAGCGGCAGACGTTCGATCGTCTGCTGATCGAGCATCACTACCTGAAGAGCTCGGTGCTGGTCGGCGAAGCGCTGCGATACGTAGCGACAGTGGGCGACCGTTGGCTTGCCCTGCTCGGCTGGTCCACGGCGTCGTTCAAGTGCCGAGCCCGGGACGAATGGATCGGATGGCCGGCGCGCCTGCAGTGGCGTCGGCTCCGTCTGATCGCGAACAACGCTCGCTTCCTGGTTCTGCCGGATGCGAGGCAACCGCACTTGGCCTCTCGGGTACTTGGACTCAGCTGCCGACGACTCACTGGAGACTGGCAGGTTGCGTTTGGGCACCCGTTGCTGTTGGCGGAGACCTTCGTCGAGCGCGACCGATTCCTTGGCACGTGCTATCGAGCGGCGGGCTGGACCTTGCTGGGCGAGACCAAGGGCTTCGGGCGCAGCGCGGGGGTTTACTACGAACACGGTGTGTGCAAGCGGATCCTGGTAAAGCCACTGCATCGCGATTGCCGTGCACTGCTTTGCGACCCTGCGCCGCATCCTGAATGGAGTCGTGAAGAGCAAGGCATGGATTCTCTCTCGTTGCGTTTGGTTGGCTCCGGCAGTTTGTACGAAGCCCTGCAAGATGTGCCTGATCCTCGTGATCGCCAAGGCTGCTCGTACCGGAAGAGCGCTGGGTTGCTCGTGCTGGTCATCGCCGCGGTCCTGGCAGGGCGGGAGAGCTACGAAGGGATCGCCCATTGGGTGCAGGACGTGCCGGAAGACTTGCTGCGCGCACTCAGCTGCACGCGCGATGCCAGCACAGGCCGCTGCCGCAGGCCCAGCGAGCCGACCATCCGCCGCATCATCAAGGCAGTGGATGGAGAAGCGGTGGATCGCGTGCTTGCCCGATGGGCTTGCCAGCAGGGCGTGAAGCTCCCTGGCAATGCGATCGCCATCGACGGCAAGAGCCTGCGCGGGAGCCACGGCGCCGATCCTCAACAGCAGGTCCACCTGGTCGCCGCATTCACGCACCGCGAAGGCGTGGTGATCGCGCAGCGCCAGGTCGCAGACAAGAGCAACGAGATCCCCGCTGCTCAGGCCATCCTCGCTGAGCTGGATCTCGAAGGCGTGACCGTGACGATGGACGCAATGCACACCCAGAGGGCGACCGCCGAGATGATCGTCGAAAAAAAGGGAACTACATCCTGACGGTGAAGGACAACCAGCCATCTCTCGGCGAGCGGCTGGTCGGGTATCCGTGGAGTGACCGCAGGGCCGACGATGTCGAGCACGATCGCGGCCACGGGCGCATCGAGAAGCGATCATTGCGCGTATTCCAGGTGCCCGCTGACGCACCACTGCCCGGCTTCCCATCCGCTCGGCAGATGATGATGGTCATCCGCGAACGGTCGACACTCGACGGCAAGGCAATCGGCGACGGCGACGCCGACGTCGCGTTCGCTATCACCAGCTTGTCGCGGCAACAGGCGAAGCCACGCGATCTGGCCCGAATGCTGCGCGGTCACTGGTGCATCGAGAACAACCTGCACTACGTGCGCGACGTCACCTACGGCGAAGACGGCTCCCGCGTCCGCACCGGATCTGGCCCGCGCGTGATGGCAAGCCTGCGCAACATCGCCATCGGCATCCATCGCCTGAACGGCGAGACCAACATGCGCCACGCAACCCGCTCCTGCTGCCAGAACAGCCGCCGCGGCTTCACCCTGCTGTGTGGCCGCAAGGCCCGCGAACGACAAGTCGCCTGCGCCTGACGCGGCTGCCGCTCGTACCGCCGAATTCGGCGAGTGCCGCTCCTCGCGGCTGGCTGAAGGTCTGCCCACATGTGGCCCAAATGGCCCCGCGGCAGCAGCTGCGCCTGGTTTCGAGGCCTTCGACGACACCTTCAGCATGGGCTACGACGCTCGGGCGCGATCAGGCCAACAAGGGCATGGCGGACTTTGACGGGACCTTGGTAGCAGGCCCCAGGTGTCGCGGGCAGACCCGGACGCCCGAGCGGGGTATCAAAAGTCCGCGAGGCGGCGAGAGCCGCTCAGCGGGGAGCAAGTACGCGGGCCGCAACGTGAAGTGAAACCTACAGCCTCGACAGAGGAACAATCCGTTGGCCGAGCCGCTCACGTCACGGCGAAGGCAACACGGGATGCGCAGCGACCGGAGACGGGCGCGTCACGCGACGGCGGGGTATGGGGAGCAGCACGCGTGCAAGGAAGAGAGCGGAACACGAGAGACCCGTCTGCGCCGCCGTTGTCGCGGCAGGGGCTACCGGATAAGGCGAAGCCGAAACCGACGCCTGCGCAGCGGGAGTCCGAGGGGGCAGTAGTACCGACGACCGCGGCGCAAGCCGCGATCACGAACGCCGCGACGAACAACGCGGCGGGAGGGAAGGGCCCCTGCGGTGGTCAGGTCACGC
>JANORI010000078.1:0-4579 GCA_031415235.1 Acidobacteriota bacterium
GCGCAAGGTGCCATGGACGATCGATCCGGAGCCGTCGTACTACTCGGTGGCTCTCCGCTTCTCGCCCGACGGCAAGCTGCTCTACGTGTTCGGCAACGAGGTGACCATCTACGACGTCGCCACGATGGAGCAGGTGGACACGTGGGATCTCTCGCGGCCGACCGAATCGGCGATGGGCCGCTTCGACCCCGGCCCGTGGGACGACTCCGCGGACCAGCCGGGCTCGGCAACCGGCTTGTTCACCATGCGTGATGCGGTGATGAAGCGGAAGCTGCTGGTGGTCGGGAAGATCGACCTGGCGGCCAAGACCGTGGATGTCTTCCCGATTGGGCCAGAGCCTGCCACCGGCGGTCTGCAGTTCACGGTCGGACCCGGCGGCACACGCGCGCACGTCTTGCGCGCCGAGATCGGCCATCACGAGCTGTGGACCATCGACCTGGTGAAGCGCGCGGTGACGAGCCGCATCGACGTGCCCTCGCGCACCCGGATGCAGATGCGATCGAGTTCGAGCGGCCTGGTATACATCTACGAGGCCGGGGCGATCATCGAGGTGTACTCGGCAGACGCCTCGACCCGTCTGCGGACCATCAGTCTCGATTCCGACATGATGTACTCCACCTTCGTCATCGTGCCCGCGTCAGCCACTGCGCCGAAGTAGCGCGGGCACGAACTCGCCGCGCGCGATGATGGGCATGCCGTCGAGCCACAGACTGGCGTTCCGCAGGCACAGACCCAGGTGCACCGACGCGGCGTTCTGGCCTCCGAATACGACGTCGTTGTTGCTGCCGATCTCGATCTGCACGTTGCCGTAGAACGACTCGGAATCGGCACCACCGCCGCCGGCATCGGGCACCTGCACGAGCGGTTGCAGCCACTGGGCACGATGGTCGGTGCCCCACGCCATATGGCCAGCCATGAACGCGCTGTCTGTGCCACCGGCCTCGAGCGCCGTGCGGATCAGCAGGGCGTCGAGTCCGCCCTCGAACGCCACCGCGCGACCGCGCTCGAAGACGATCGTGGTCGGCTGTTCCATCAGCCGGCCCAGGTAGAAGCAGCAGTCGCCACGTTCGAGCACCAGGCGGCCTTCGAGTGTGCCTTCAAGTTGCGCCGCCTGCGCCATGCCCGCGCCCCAGAAATCGAGGTGACCCGGCTCGTCGGCAGCGCCGTAGTGGGCCAGGCCGCGTCGTCCGGTCTTGTCCATCACCAGGTCGGTGCCCGCGTCCGAGGTGATCCGGATGATCTTCGCCGCATCGAGCAGGGCGGCCCCGGCGATGGTGCGGCGGCGCACGTCGGCATCGGCCGTCAGGCGCGTCATCACGTGCACCGGCTGCATCGCGCACAGCACGCGGGCCCCGGCATCGAGGGCGGCCCGGATCTCGGGCCGGTAGTGCAGCGTGAACGAGGTCATGTAGACGATGAGGTCGGCCTCGGCCCAGCTGGCCGCCAGCGTCTTGCCCGGCAGCGGCCTGTTCACCGGGAACACCACCTGGTAGGCGTCGGCGCCGAGCGCGTGCGCGGCCCCCATGCAGGCGGCGGCATAGGCGGGGTTCCACGCGCTGTCGGTGATGCACAGACAGAGCTGTCCCGGGCCCAGCCGGCTCGCCGCCAGTTGATGGCGGAACACGTCCACCAGCTCCACCGCCATCGCGTGAGTCGAATAAGTACGTCCGTAGGCCATCGTGGCCTCGAAGTCTACAACCGCTCACGCGGATGCCGCTCGCAAGGGCGCGGTAGCGGCCCGGTCGAACCAGCTCCCCCGGATGAACTTGGGGCATAGTGTTCTGAGAGGTCCAGGTCTTGCTGTCCCGCAGGCTTCGGGGCATCAGGCAAGTCAGCCACGGCCAGGCTGTAGTCGGCGCGGCCCGTGTTGTAGGGCGGGTCGGACTCGCGACCTTACGCCGCGCTCGTCACGACGAGGCGTCGCCCCAGGGCCGAGAGCGCCTGCTCGATCTGGTCCAGCTTGGACTGATGACGGAAGTCGACCAGGCGGTCCACTTGGGGCAAATGCCAGTCAAGTTTCTTGCCCAGCCGGTACTTGCCTATGCGCTGATCGAGCATCGCGTTGTGCAGTTCGATCTTCGCGGCCACCAGGGCCGACAGACGCACGGCATCGCCCTTGACGGGCGCGGCCGGCAGAGGCCGCGGAATCTCGGTCTTGTCATCGACAAGCATCTCCAGGCCCGTCAGGACTGCATCCACGGCGCGCGACAGCGCTTCGTCGCGCGTGGCTCCGTGGGTGTGCACGAAGGGCAACGCCGGCACGTCGACGAGCCACGACCCGTCGCTGTCTTTCGACAGCGTCACTGCATAGAACATGGCGTACCCCCCCATTGAGCCACTTGTCCGCCAACTCATGCCCGCTAAGCGAGCCCGAGGTCGCCTCGCCGCACCTTGAGATGGCCACCCTTGCCAGGAGCAAACGAACACCCCTGAGCCGCCAGCCATCGCTTGAACTCGCGCGGCGTCATCGCAAGTGACGATAAACTTTTATGTTGTGTAGGTCAACAGATTGGTTGACCTCATAGAAGCAGTCGCATCCCGGTTAACTCAGCGACGATGCAAGATAGCCAGTTTGGAGTCGACCTGTGGCAAGATATTATCTTGTGCTAGAGCGAATATTATTCGTCATGGCACATGTAGCTGAACCGCCATGCTGTTTGAGCCACCCGTCCCAGACCCGCAGGAAGATGCCGTCATCGTCCGGATCGACGAGGTGCGACGGGCGCTCACGTACGCCACTACCTCCCGTCGCTGGAGCGGCGTGCTGGCCCGGATGACGTTCGCCCGAGATATACAGGGCTCCAACAGCATCGAGGGCTACAACGTCACGATTGACGACGCGATGGCCGCGGCATCCGACGAGGCGCCGCTCGATGCGGTCGGCGAAACCTGGGCGGCGCTCGTGGGCTACCGGCAGGCCATGAGCTACATCTTGCAGCTTTCAGACGACCCGCATTTTTCCTACTCGCGCGGGCTCCTCCGCGGGCTGCACTACATGATGGTGCAGCACGACCTCACGAAGCATCCGGGCAAGTGGCGGCCGGGGCCGATCTTCGTGCGCAACGAGCAGTCGGGCGAACGGGTCTACGAAGGTCCCGACGCACAACACGTGAACGGACTGATGCATGAGCTCGTGGAGCAGCTGAACACGCCGCCGTCTGGCGTCCACCCGATGGTGGTGGCGGCGCTCAGCCACTTGAACCTCGTGATGGTGCACCCGTTCTCGGACGGCAACGGCCGTATGGCGCGGGCGCTGCAGACACTGGTGCTGGCCCGCAGCGGCGTGCTGTCGCCGCAGTTCTGCAGCATCGAGGAATACCTGGGGGCCAATCGCCAGGCCTACTACGACGTGCTCGCGACCGTGGGCGCCGGGCGGTGGCAGCCCGAACGCGATACGCGGCCGTGGATCCGCTTCTGCCTGACCGCCCACTTCAGACAAGCGACGACGTTGATGCGACGCGCCCGGGTCATGCATCGCCTGTGGGATGCGGTTGAGCAACGTGCCACGCAGCGCGGCCTGCCAGACCGCACGGTGGTGGTGCTGGCTGAAGCCGCCCTGGGCCTCAAGGCTCGCAACGCGACCTACCGCAAGAACGCCGATGTGTCAGAGAATCTGGCCTCGCGCGACCTGAAGCAGCTCGTCGGTGCGGGGTTGCTCGTAGCGATGGGCGAGCGCCGTGGGCGATACTACGTCGCCTCGCCAGAGCTTCGCGACATGGGGCAGCAGGCCAACGCTGGCGAATCGCACCGGGTGGGAGATCCATTCGACGTGAATGGCCACCTGCCTGGGCTTGCGCCGTTGCCGCAATAAGACGGACATCTCATGCACAGACAGGCCGCGGTAGGCGCCAATCGGCTGAGCCTGCGTCATCCGCAGCGAAGCTCGCTCGAGATTCTCGATCGGCTCTGCGAGCTCGTCCCGCCAAGGAAGAAAGCCCGCGTGGCGCGCGAGTCGTGCGGGCATGCCAGCGAGCATGCGCGACAGCATGGGACGAAGCGGTGGCGCTACGCGCTCATTGCCCACGACGTGCTGGCGGAAAACATGAGCGTGGCGGCGCTGGTGGATGGCTCTCGGCGCTAGAGCTAGATCCCGTAACAGCACGCCGAAGGCGGTGTCAGCCGCCGACATCGTTCGTTGGCGTGCGCCAGCCGAGCGCAAGGCGAAAGAAGATACCGGACGCTACGGCGTGACGGCCACTTCTGTGGCCCGCGGATCTCCCGCGGCGTCGTCTGCGCCGAGGAACCCGCCGGACTGGCGGGCCCACAGCGCCGCATAGTGCCCGCCCTGGCCAAGCAGCACGTCGTGCGCGCCACGTTCGACGACGCGGCCGCGGTCGAGCACGATGAGTTCGTCCATGCGGCGCACGGTCGACAGACGGTGGGCAATGACGATCGCCGTGCGGCCCTTCATCAGCGTCCAGAGCGCCTCTTGAATGTGCGCCTCGCTCTCGGAATCGAGAGCGCTGGTGGCTTCGTCCAGGACCAGGATGGGCGCGTCTTTGAGCAGCGCGCGCGCGATGGCCACACGTTGACGCTGCCCGCCCGACAGCTTCACGCCGCGCTCGCCTACGAGCGTCTG
>JANORI010000079.1:0-5882 GCA_031415235.1 Acidobacteriota bacterium
ATCAGGCGCTCGAGCGTGAGGCAGCGGCATTCGATGCCGAAGAGGACGAGCGCGTAGGTATCAGGCAGGAGCGCGTCGTAGCCCCCGCCGCCGGCGATTTCTCCCAGGAAGTCGATCGCTCCGAGGTCCGTCATCAACGTAAAGTTCAGACCGTGTCGGATCGTCTCCGCATCCCAATGAAACGGCAGGCCGGGTGGGGCTCCTCGCAAGTACGGATGATGGCGAGAGACGCTCTCCGCCACGCGCGCGATGTTGTCCGGCGTGCGCCTGTAGACCACGTCCAAATCCAGGGTGAGTCGCGCCGATCCGTGCGCGGTGGCAGCGGCACCGCCGATCACGATGTACTCGACGCCAGCGCCGGTGAGTGCGCCGAGCAAAGCGGGAAAATTGGTCATCGACCGCGCGAGCGTCGACCGGCTGCCCGCAATTCTTCCGCAAATTCCTGCAGCGCCATGAGCTGACGGAACCGTTCTTCCGGCGTCCGTTTCAGGTTCTCGCGAATCAGCGTGCGGTCGATGCCCTTCTTGTACTCCTCGATCACCGGGTCGGGATCGAGAGACACATCGACGTCAACTCGCGAATCACCGGGCGCCATGGCTTCACTTTATCATCGTCCCGTTGGGCGTGACTCAGGCTGACAGGCTAGCAACCTGTCCTCGCTGATTCAGTATCGCCTGCGGGGCGGGGCCTCCCATCCCTGTCTACTCGCGGCGGTCGCTGAGTGTCCTTCGCGCGATACACCTCGCCCATGCCGCCGGCGCCGATGGGCGCGACAATTTCGTAGGAACCGAGGCGGGCGCCTGAGGATAGCGGCATCGGGGACGCGTGACTATAGAGCTTTCGTTCCTCGCGCCTTAGCGCCTGTTCGATTTCCGCGTCTCCCGCCACACCTCGCCCGCGATTCACGCCCGGCACGTATAATCCACCCGATGCCCATCACCCCCGGCATGCGCGTCGGCCCGTACGAGATCCAGTCTGCTCTCGGCGCCGGTGGCATGGGCGAGGTGTATCGCGCCACCGATACGAAGCTGAAGCGGCAGGTCGCGATCAAGGTGCTGCCGGCGGCGCTCGCGGGAGATCCGGAGCGGATGGCGCGCTTTCAACGCGAGGCGGAAGTGCTGGCCGCGCTCAACCATCCGCATATCGCCGCCATCTACGGCCTCGAGGTGAAGGACGGCGAGCACGCGCTGGTGATGGAGTTGGTCGAGGGTGATGAGCTGTCACAGAAGATCCGGTCGACAGCCGGAATGCCGCTCGATGAAGTGCTTTCCATCGCGAAACAGATTGCCAGCGCACTCGAGGCGGCCCACGAGCAGGGCATCATCCATCGCGATCTGAAACCCGCGAACATCAAGGTCAGGCCCGACGGCACCGTCAAGGTGCTGGACTTCGGGTTGGCCAAGCTCGTCGAACCCATTGGGTCTGCGGTCCATGCGGCGGGACTGAGCATGTCGCCCACGATCACGACGCCGGCCATGACCGGGATGGGCATCATCCTCGGCACCGCGGCGTACATGTCGCCCGAGCAGGCGCGCGGACGTCCGGTGGACAAACGCACCGACATCTGGGCGTTTGGCGTGGTCCTCTACGAGATGCTCACCGGCCGCCGCGCGTTCGAGGGCGAAGACGTGTCGCTGACGCTGGCGGCGGTGATGAAGTCCGACCCCGACCTGCAGGCGTTGCCGCCCGACGTGCCCGCCGCGATCCGCGTGTGCCTGGCGCGATGCCTGCACAAGGATCCGCGTCAGCGGCTGCGCGACATCGGCGACGTGCGGTTGGCGCTGGAAGGGGCGTTTGATGTGCCGGCAGTCGCGCCTGCGACCGCGCCTGCGCCCACCAAGCCACCGCTGTGGCGCCGTCTCGTCCCGGTCGCTGCCATCGTAGCGGGCATTGCGATGGGGTTCGCCGGCTGGTACGCGCGCCCGACGGCGCCACGGCCCGTGACCCGCTTCGATCATGTGTTGCCGGGGGATGTCCAGTTCAGGGCCGGCTCGCGTCGACTGATTGCCGCCTCGCGCGACGGACGAAAGCTGGCCTACAACGCGGCCGACGGAATCTACGTGCACGACCTGGACGGCCTGAACGACCGGCAGGTTCTCGCGACGGCCGCGAACGTCCAGAACATCGCCTTCTCTCCCGACGGCATGAACGTGGTGTTCCATGAAGGCGGGCTCAAACGCATGGCGATCACGGGCGGTGCACCGATCGTGATTGCGGCCACGCCCACACCCTGGGGCCTCTCATGGGCCGAGGACGACACGATCCTGTTCGCCGGTCCCGACGGCATCAGCCGCGTCCGAGCGCAAGGTGGCACCGTCGAGCTGATCGTTCGCGCTCTCGACGGCGAGGCGCTGTCGAGCCCACAGTTGCTGCCTGGTGGCGATGCCGTCCTGTTCAGCACCGCCCCCCGCATCGTGAACGCCTCTGGGGCACAGAATACCGACGCGGCCGCAGCTGTGCAGTCGCTGCAGTCCGGTCAGCGAAAGCTGTTGGTGCAAGGCGCGCTCGATGCGCGGTACGTGCGTACGGGCCACCTCCTGTACACCGTTGAGGATGGCCTCTTCGCCGTACCGATCGACGCCGGACGGTGGGAGGTCGTCGGGGGCGCGGTCTCCCTCGTTGAGAGTATCGGGCGCGGCCAGGGCGCGACGCCGGTGCGGTTGGCGAATTTCGATGTGTCCGACGACGGGTCGTTGTTCTATCTGGCTGGGGGTGCGAACGCATCCGGTCAGCCGTTGGTGTGGGTGACCCGCGACGGAAAGTCGGAACCCGTCGCTGCAATTCCACCGAGTTCGTTTGACAGCCAAAGGCTGTCCTCTGATGAAAAGCGAGTACTGGTGGTGGCACAAGGCGACGTGCGGATCTACGACCTCGCCACCGGCCGTGAAACCCGCGTCACCTCGGACCGCTCCGTAGGCGCGTACGTGGAATGGGTCCCCGGCGAGCAGGCCGTCGTGTACTCATCGTCTCGCCGAGGCAAAGGCGGGCTGATGAACGTCTGGCTGCAACCACTCGACGGCAGCGGCCGCGCCACCCAGTTGACCGAGATGGACGGCCAGATGCACGTCGATTCGTGGGCGCCCGACGGCCGCGTGTTGGCGGCTCATCGCCATCCGGGCGTATCGGGAGCGACCGAACTGTTTCAGATCTCGAACGCTAATGGCGCGACGGTTCCGAGGAGGCTGTTCGAGAGCCCTTCTTCCGCGAGCAACGCGGTCTTTTCGCCCGATGGCCGGTTCGCGGCGTATGTGGACCAGGTGTCCGGCCAGGGCGAGTTGGCGATCCGGCCGTTCCCGGGGCCTGGCCCCCTGACCCCGGTGTCGGTCGGCGGCGCGCGCGAGCCGGCCTGGGCCCGAAACGGCGAGTTGTTCTACCGCCGCCTCAGCGACGACATGATGATGGCGGTCCGGGTCACGACCTCGCCGGTGCTGACCGTCGGCCCGCCGATCGAACTCTTTCGCGGCAGCGGCAGCCAGGCCGCGTCGCCGCGCGCGGCCTATGCGGTGACCGCTGACGGTCAACGGTTCCTCCTGAGTGGCGGACGTCTGGGATCGGGCTTGATGAAGGACGTCGTGGCCGCCCGCCCAAAGATCACGATCGTGTTGAATTGGGTGGAGGAGCTGAAACAGCGCGTGCCACGCAGCTGACGATCGGTGCTGCTGGCGCGCGGCCCCGGCGGCACGCGCGCCGGCGAGGCGGTGTCGTGGGCGTGACCTTCCCCTCACGGTCAACGATCCGTGGGCGCGCGGTCGCGTGCTATCCTGCGCCATGGGTCAGACCGGCCGGAGTCGCCCGCCGGCCACCTATGAAGATCTCCTGCAGGTGCCGGACGGCCTTGTTGCCGAGATCGTCGATGGCGAGCTGCACACCTCCCCTCGTCCGGCGCCGCGTCACGCCGATGCCAGCTCCGGTTTGGGCGGCGCCTTGCGCGGGCCCTTCGATCGCGGTCGTGGTGGACCGGGCGGCTGGCGAATCCTCGCCGAGCCCGAGCTCCATCTGGCACGCGACATCGTTGTGCCGGATATCGCCGGCTGGCGGCGCGAACGCATGCCCGATTTGCCCGAGCAAGCCTACTTCTCAGTGGCGCCGGACTGGCTGTGCGAGGTGGTGTCGCCGTCGACGGCGGCATTCGATCGCGTGAAGAAGCTTGCCGTGTACGCGCGGGAACGGGTCTCCCATGCGTGGCTGGTGGATCCACTCGCGCACACAATCGAGGTGCTTCGACTCGAGAGCGGCCGATGGACGATCGTGTCCACGTGCGCCGGAGCCGACCTCGTCCGCGTGGAGCCGTTCGAGGCCATCGAATTGGACCTCACGCTCCTGTGGGAATTGCCGTAATCGTCCCGCGAGCTGCACCTGACGGCGGCGGCACCGGCTAGGCTGCTGGCCGCCTCCTCGGCTTCGACCGACGGCCGCCGCGCGAGCGTGAGGTTGACCACCCAGACCCGGCTCACGGCCGGCGACACGCCCTCGCGCCTCGCCCTCTGGAAGCCCGCATGTTCCGTAGTCCTTCGACCGATCCGACCGCAATAGATACAAGGCGACCTTGACCCTCGTCCTCGTTCATGGATAAGATGCGGCCGCAATCGACCTTTTCTCGGTTTCCCACTACGACAGTTCTTGGGGGCGAAGATGTGTCGTCACGGTTCCATAACGGACTCGCGGCCTGGGCAACTGTGCTCCCGCTCCTCCTGCGCCCGGGAGTCCTAGGCATTGGGCCAGATCTTTCCCCCTTGGTGGAACAAGCTCCCGATCGTGGCCGTCATCGCCGGCGGCCTCGGTCCGGTGCTCGCGATCGCGGGCGTCTGGTACTTCTTTTCCCCGTGGTACACCGACGTGGGCTACCGTCCCAGTCAGCCCGTGCCGTACAGCCATCAGCTCCACGTCGGCGAGCTTGGTCTCGATTGCCGATACTGTCACGCCTCGGTCGAGATTTCCGCCGTCGCGAACGTGCCGCCCACCCAGACCTGCATGAACTGCCATCAGGTCGTGAAGAGGGACAGCGCGCTGCTCGCACCGATTCGGGAAAGCGCCGCCAGCGGCCGGCCGATGCACTGGATTCGTGTCCACAAGCTGCCCGACTACGCGTATTTCGCCCACAACGCGCACGTCGCGGCAGGAATCGGCTGCGTCACCTGCCACGGCCGCATCGACGAGATGGAAACGGTCACCCAGATGGCGCCCCTCAGCATGGGCTGGTGCCTCGACTGCCATCGCAACCCTGGTCCCAATCGCCGCCCCGTCTCTGAGGTCACCAACATGAAGTGGACACCTCCACGAGACGGTGCGACGCTCGCGGCGCAGCTCGAGCGCGATCGACCAGTGAATCCGCCGACTGACTGTTCGGGGTGCCACCGGTGACACCGGCATATTGGCGAAGTCTCGCGCAACTCGAGGAGAGCCCAGAATCCCGCGCCTTTCTCGAGCGGGAGTTTCCGGAGGGCGCCTCGGAGCTGCCCGACGGGATCACCCGGCGCGACATGATGACGCTGCTGGGCGCCTCGCTGTCGATCGCGGGGCTTGCAGGGTGCCGACGCCCCGTCGAAGAGATTGTCCCCTATGTCATCGCTCCCGAGGACTCCGTCCCTGGGATCCCCCGCTATTACGCGACGACCATGCCGTTCCGCCGGAGCGCCTACGGCCTGATCGTCGAGAGTCACGAAGGGCGACCCACCAAGATCGAGGGGAACCCGGGTCACCCCGCGACGCTCGGGGCTTCGAGCGCGCGAATCCAGGCGTCCGTGCTCGGCCTCTACGATCCCGACCGCTCGCAAACGGTCAGGTCGAAAGGGGAACCGAAGTCCTGGAGCGATGTCGTGACGGCCTGGACCGAGCTGTCCCTGGCGCATGCCGCAGATGGTGGTGCCGGTCTTGCGGTCGTC
>JANORI010000080.1:0-3545 GCA_031415235.1 Acidobacteriota bacterium
CCAGCGCTGCGGCCGTGAGCAGCGCGATGACGCCAGCGCTCCACAGTGACGGCCCTGCCGACTGCCTGACGCGACGTGGTCGAATGCGAAGGCGCAGCAGAAGCATAGGGGCCAGTGTCCTGGACCGGTTTGCTCCAATGACTGCAAGCGGTGTGCCTGCGGCAGCGCCGCCGAGCCACGGTTTCGGGCGAACGCGGGCCGCGCCCGTGGCCACCAAGTTCCGCTTGTGAGCAGCGCCCGTCGCAAGGGCCCCCGCGCAGGGTAAGCGATGACCTATAGCTTGGTCGCCGAGGCTCCGACTAGTGGCGGTCGCCGGGCTTCCCGGCGGTAGACTCGCCATGCGCGAGGTCTCGTGTTGGCAGCCGGGCTCACGATAGCGACTGGCTGGTGGCAACCAGCGCCCGAACCGGCTGTGCCATGCCAGCCAAGGCCGTAATCTGTCACCCCCAGACCTTGCTCATGTTTCCTTGGTCCAGCATCTGTGGGCGCGCCCCGGCGGCCCTTCAGGCGACCCGAGCGGTTCGGACGCGTGGGCGGAGGCGTCTCCGCGGCTGTCGGCGTTGGCCGCGGCGTCCATACCGGGGAGGGTGGCGCTCGGCGGCACGCCGGGTGCGCGCCCGCGGCGGGTGGGGCAGACGTCCGTGGATCCAGGCGTGTCCGCGCCCGGCACGCGCCTCGAGCTGCTGCGTGTACCACGCATACTTGCAGCGGCCAGCGACCTCGGCCGCGTGAGACCGCGCGGCCACGGCCCCAAGCTCAGCGCCTGGCGGCGGCGCGGGCTCGTGCCGCGCGACCGTCCTTCGGAACAGCGGCCGCCGCGAAATAGAAGTCGAGCATTGCGTTGAGCGGCGCCGGGTTCTCCCGCAGCCGGCTGCGCAGCGCGGCGCCCTCCCAACAATCGACCAGCACGTTGGCCATCAGCGGAGTGTCGGAGTCCGCCGAGATGTCGCCTCTCCGCCGTGCCGCTTCGAGGCACACCGCGATCTGATCGGCGATCTCGCTGAGGCAGGCCTCGATCCGGCGCCGGAACACCGGGCTGACGCCCGACAGCTCCTGGCCCAATCCGCCGAGCAGGCAACCCAGGTAGCCCTCTTTGCGGTAACTCTGCCTCGTGGTCTCGAAGAAGTGACGCACCCGGTCCAGCGGGGCACGGCGGCCGTCGCCGAGACACGCGTCGAGGCCGGCGTGCACCTGCCGCATGTACTCATCGACGACCTGGAACGCGAAGTCCTGCTTGCCCTTGAAGTGGTGGTAGAACGACCCCTTGGGCGTGCCGGTGGCAGTCAGCAGCGCCTGAATGCCGAGATCGTTGTAGCCGTGCTCGAGGAGCATGGCCCAACCTGCGTCGAGCAGGCGCTGCTTGGTGGAGTGCGTCACTAGGCCTTGACCATCTCAATCATATGGTCGATGACCACGCTGTGCTCGTGCTGAGGGCTGAACATGATGATCTCCGCATCGTCCACCACTTTCACGTTGTGCCCGGGTGGCCAGTAGAAGAGATCGTCGGTACTCACCGTCTCTTCGACCCCGTCCGCATCGGTCGTCGTGATCCGGCCCCGCAGCACGAAGCCCCAGTGCGGGCAGTGGCAATGATTGCCCTTCAGACCCACGAACAGCGGCGTCGTATCGACGCCGGCCGAGAGCGTGAAGTACTCGCCGCTGATCCTGCCCAAGCCGCTGGCGTCGCCGAAATCCATCCGTTGACGGACGACGGCGCCAGGAATCTCCATCCTCACATCGACGTCGTTCTTGGCCACTCGCATGATGGTTGCTCCTCGTTGATTCTGTGTCCGGACCGCTCTAGACCGATCAGTCTAGAATGCGCGCAGCATACACGGATTAGACCGATTGGTCTAGCCTGAATCGACGCGGCCAGCCTAGCCGCACCGGACGAGGGCGGCCAGCGCGGTTCGGCACGAACACGAGCACCACCTGCGGGCCAGATCGCGGCGTGGCCCTGCGAGCAGACGACCCGGCGGAGCGCCGGGCCGCTCCCTCCTCTACGCCCGGTGATACGCTGGCGGCATCCTGATACCGATCCGGCCTCACGCCCGTGCCCTCGCCGCGATCCTCGCAGCCGTCGTGGCCGCGGCCGGCTGTGCAGTCGCTGTGCAGTCGCCCTGACCGGGGCAGTCCGGTTGCAGTCAGCTCACGTGGGCGCGATACCACGCCTCGAGGGCGCTCGCTTGCGGGAATCGCTGGGGATTCCGCGGATCCACCTGAAGCAGGCGCAGCGAATAGAGCATGTTGTCGAGCATGTGGCGGCCATCGGCTCCAAGCCGATGTTGAGCCGGTTCATCGGCCCAGAACGACATCGATGCCGTGAAGGATCTGCGCGCGCGGTTTCGGCCCCAGGCGCCCGACCCGCTCGGTGAGGAGTGACCGGTCGAGCGCGATGATCTGCGACACATTGGCGACCGAATCCTTCGGCAACCCGGTCGTCTTGCTCGAGAGCCGCACGTTGCCCGGCGCCCCAGCCCACACCGTGTTGCTCGTCAGCGGCACGCACACGACCGTGGCGATGCGACTTCGATTCAGCGGATTCCCCTGGACTACAACGACAGGCCGCCGGAAGCCAGGACCGGAACCCGTCGGCTCGGGCAAGTCCACCCACCACACGTCCCCGTGCTCGACGTCTACCACTCCACGCTCCTGAGCACCCTCGGCCCGGCCCGCTGCACGAAGGAATCCGATGCGGCGTCGCCGAGTTCGTCGACCACGACGTTCATCGCCTCGGTCACTTCGTCCGGGGCGTGTCGGACGAGGTACTCAGCCAAGGCTTCGGCATACAACTGGCTGCGAGACTTCCGCGTGCGCTTCGCGTAGCCTTCGGCCTCACGGTACACTCGGTCCGGCAGGGACACGGCTGTCTTCATACCAGTAGTATAACCGAGGCAGTCACGACTCGTCCACGGGGTTCGGCTCTGTTGGACCGGGCGTCCAACCCCGATCTGTCCGAGATGTGTTTTCCGTGTCGTGTTGATCCGGCTAACGCAGTCGCTGAGCCGCAGCTGCACCACGGTCTTTGATCAGCGCGCTGTCGGCTCCAGCGCGATGTTAGCGGCCCACGCGCTGTGATCGCGATTCGTCACGCGAGGAACTGTGGGGCCAGGCAACCACCGGTATCATCGCGTTCTCCGGGAACCGAGACCGCGCCGGCACTGGTGCACAGAGCCCGCAGGTTCGCGTGGTCCGGGGATTCGCGGCATCGTCATGGGGGACACGTCGTTCATGCGGCGTGATCCCGTTGAGGAGAGGGCCTCCCAGCATCGGCACTCGCGGTGTCACGCGGCCGAGGCCGAGATCGTCGCCGCCCTGACCGGCCACGATCGCCCCGAACACGTCGTCGTGCTCGGGACGGACATGACGCGCGGGCCCACCGACCAGCCCGTCACGTCCTGGCGGACCCTCGCCCCGCAGCACCGGATGTCCGGCGGACGCTCCTGCGCAGCCGGACGCCGCCCTCGGCGAATCGCGCCGCGGCCATCTTGCGTCTCGGCGCCATGACGCTCGGGCGGACCCAGACCGCGTCACGGGCGTGCGCT
>JANORI010000081.1:0-10992 GCA_031415235.1 Acidobacteriota bacterium
GGCCCTTCTTGAACACGCGCTCCACGTCGTCGGCGGTGAGGGCCAGCTCGAACGTCTCGGGCCAGCGCTTCAGCATCCGGTGCACGACATCGATCTGCTCGAGGGTGGCGGTGACGGCTTCGGGCGCCGGAATCGTGGACGGCACATAGACCGACCAGATCTGTCCGCCGACGCCGCCCGCTCTCAGCCGCGGGATGTCGGTCATGAGCGCGGGCGCGCTCTTGGTGATGTCGGCCACGGCAAAATCGCGGCCGGGGTCGAGGCCGCGCAGCGCCCACGGGTAGTCGTTGTGGCCGTCGATGAGCGGAACCTGTGCGTGCAGGGTTTTGGCGCGGGCCAGCAGGTCCAGCTGAGCGGACGAATTGACTGAGGTCATGAACAGAGCAGCCACGGCGGCCGCGCACAGGAGAGTCAGGGCGGAACGCATGCCGCGATTGTAACGGTGACAGGCCCCGTTGCAACCCGTTGCAAGTGGCGACAACGTACGCCCGCGGCCCGTCACCTCGACATGTGGCGTGTGGCAGAAACCGACATGAGTGCAATAATTTGCCATTCCCTGGGGTTTGCCGGCCACCTGGCCCGGTGTGTTTCCCCGCTCTTGGAGGTCTGAATGACACGCACAGGAATACTCTGGCTCGCGGCCACCGGCTGCGCGGTCACGCTTGCGGCCGCGGTACCGCAGGCCGGACAGCGCGCGGCGCAGGCGCCGGTTGCCAAGCCCGCGCCGGCGGCGCCGGCCACGGCGATGAAGGTCGATCCGCGAGTGGCCACACTGATGGACCAGGTGCTGGCTGACGTGTCGTCGCCGGCGTTGTTCGACCTCGGGCAGGTCATGAACGACCAGGTGTTCAGCTACGGCGAGCTCGGCTTTCAGGAGTTCGAGACGCAGAAGTACCTGACCGGTGTGCTGAAGGACAACGGCTTCAGCATCGAATCCGGCGTGGCGGGCATTCCCACGGCGTGGGTCGCCAAGTGGGGCTCGGGCAAGCCGGTGATTGCCCTCGGGTCGGATGTGGACTGCATTCCGCAAGCGTCGCAGAAGCCCGGCGTCGCGTTCCGCGACCAGATCGTGGACGGCGCACCAGGTCACGGCGAAGGCCACAACTCCGGCACGCCGCTCAACATCGTGGCGGCCTTGGCCGTGAAGCGCATCATGGAGCGCGAGAAGCTGCCTGGCACAATCCTGATCTGGCCTGGCGTGGCCGAAGAGCAGCTCGGCACCAAGGCCTACTACGTGCGCTCCGGCCTGTTCAAGGACGTGGACCTCGTGATGTACAACCACGTCGGCTCCAACCTCGCGACGGGTTGGGGTGACAGCGGCGGCAACGGCCTCATCTCGGTGGAATACACGTTCGAAGGCGAGACGGCGCACAGCGCCGGCGCGCCCTGGCGCGGCCGGAGCGCGCTCGACGCCGTGGAATTGATGAACGTCGGCTGGAACTACCGTCGCGAGCATCTGCGCCTGCAGCAGCGGTCGCACTACGTGGTCACCAACGGCGGCGACCAGCCCAACGTGGTACCGCGCAATGCGAGCGTCTGGTACTACTTTCGCGAGACCACCTACGACGGCATCAAGAACTTGTGGGACATCGCTGACAAGATGGCCCAGGGCGCGACGCTCATGACCAATACCTCGGTCACGTCGCGGGTGCTCGGTTCTGCCTGGCCGTCGCACATGAACCGCACGATGGCCGAAACGATGCACGCCAACATCAAGCAGGTGGGCCTGCCGACGTGGTCCGAGGCGGATCTCACCCTGGCGACTGCCACGCAGAAGGAGCTGAAGGTGCCGGTGGTGGGCCTGGCGACGGAGATTCGCGACCTGCGCGGCGCCGAACAGATCCCCGACGACGACAAGCGCGGCGGCGGCTCTGACGACATCGGCGACATCTCGTGGACCGTGCCCACCGTGTCGCTGTCGTACCCCGCCAACTTCCAGGCGGGCCCTGGGCACAACTGGGCCAACGCCATCCCGATGGCCACTCCCATCGCGCACAAGGGCGTGAACTACGGCGCCCGCGCGCAGGCGATGACGCTGCTCGAGTTCATCCTGCGCCCCGAGCTCGTGTCGCAGGCCAAGGACTACTACACGAACGTGCAGACCAAGAACAAGAAGTACACACCGCTCATCCGGCCCGACGACCAGCCGGCGATTCACCTGAACAAGGGGATCATGGACCGCTACCGCGCAGACATGAAGAAGTACTACTTCGATCAGACCAAGTACAAGACCTACCTGGATCAGATGAAGGCGCAGTTCGGCTACTCGTATCCGACGGTGCGCACGACGGCGACGAGCCAGCGGCCGTAGCGCGTCGCGCGAGGCAGCGCACCGCGGCGACGACCATCGGACGAACGTAGCGGGGGAGTCGGGGGCAACCTCGACTCCCCCGTGTCATGTCGGGTCGTGATCCGCTGTGCCCGGCCTCGTCGTGCATCGCTGGTAGCCGCGCCGCGGACGTTCGATGGCTGGGTTGCGCCAGTACAATGAACGGCGCATGGCTCGACCTGTCCCACCTCTTGCTCCTCCTCCTCTCACCTCGCGTCTCGGGGCCTTTGTTGCCGAGCAGCACCCCGCGCTCGTGCGGGCCGTGCTCGAGGTGTTCGCCGCCGCCGGCGGCACCAAGGTGAAGCCTCGCGACAAGACCGGCCTCGAGGCGCTGCGTCCGGTGTTCCGGCGCGAACTGGCGAGTCGGCTCTACAAAGAGATATCAGGCGGCGAGACGCTCGACGAGACCACACCGGGCGTGTCGGCGATCCGGCGGCTCGAACAGGCGCGCGCGCAGGTGCTCGACGCCTGCGACGGCTGGCTACAACGCGAAGCGATCGCGGCCTCGCTCACAAACGACGAGCGCAAAGAGATCCTGCGCGGCATGTGCCTCACCCGCGCGGTCGACAACCGGCTGAAGCAGCTCTTCATGGGCGGGGACGTACGTTGGGGCGTGAAAGCGTTCCCGGGGAAGGGCTTCCGCTCGCTCGGCCAGGAGGCCATCTACGCTGGAGGCCTCCGGTTGCAGCGGGGCCCGAAGTTCCGCGGCTCCGATGGCGCGTGGACCGGCGACGTCATTGCGCCGATGATTCGCGACCTCGGCATCACGCTCGCCATGTGGCACGACGACGATGCGGTTGCGATGATCCTGCGCGCGCAGATCGGCAAGGCCGGTCCGCCCCTTCACGGCAAAGACCTGCACACGGGGGACTTCACGTGGGGCGTATTGCCGGCGGCCGCGCCGCTGGCCATCGGCTCGCTCACGATGGCCGGCATGGCGATGGCGTTCCGGCGGCAGAACGCGTCGCGCGTGGCGTTCTCGTTCATCGGCGACGGCGGCAGTTCGCTCGGCGAGTGGCACGAAGCCATCAACCTGTGCGCCGCGCACAAACTGCCGGCGGTGTTCTGCATCCAGAACAACCAGACGGCGCTCTCCACGCCCGTGCCGCAGAACTCGGCCGCGCGCGTCTTCGCGGACAAGGCGCTTGGCTACGGGATTCCTGGCATCACGATCGACGGCACCGATGCCGATGCGGTGGCCGCAGCCTTCACGTGGGCGGCCGAACGGGCCCGGTCCGGCGCCGGTCCGGTGCTGATCGAGCTCGTGGCCATGCGGATGTGCGGCCACGCGCATCACGACGACATGCTCTATCTGGGCAAGGACGTCCCTCCGTCGTGGGAATACCCCGAGCTGCACGAGGGCGGCTACGCCGACCCGGACCTGTACGAGTTCTGGTCGGCCCGCGATCCGATCGCGCGATACGCCGCACGGCTCGAGGCCGACAAGGTCATCAACGGCACCGAGCTCGGCCGCCTGCGAAGATGGGCCGACGCACTCGTGGAGACGCAGGCGCGGCGGGTGATTGCCGAACCGTGGCCGGAGCCGCACGAAGCCGGCGTGGGCGTCTTCAGGGACGAGCCGCCACGTGTTCGGGTGGAAGTGCTCGAGCCGGGCCGCCGCGACAGCGGAGCGACCTCGCCGCCGCTTCCGCCGCTCGAGCCGTTTGCCGGGTTCGACAAGACCGGCAGCACATTGCTCGAGGCCGTGACGCTCGGCATCGGCGACGCACTGCGTGCCGACCCGCGAGTGTTCGTGTACGGCCAGGACGTAGGCGGCCCTTACGGCAACGCCTTTCTGCTTCTGCGCCCGCTGCTCGCGGAGTTCGGCGAGCGCCTCGTCAATTCTCCGCTGGCCGAAGGCGCGGTGCTGGGTGTGTGCGTCGGCGCCGCCCTGGCTGGGCAGCGTCCGATCGGCGAGATGCAGTTCAACGACTTCGTGGCCACCGGCTTCAATCAGCTCGTGAACAACGCCGCGAAAATCCGCTACCGATGGGGAGGCGAAGTCCCCATGGTCGTGCGGATGCCGTGGGGCGGCATGCGCCACGGCGGACCGTACCATAGCCAGAACACCGAGCCCTGGTTCTACCGCACGCCTGGCTTGAAAATCGTGGTGCCCGCGTCACCCGAAGACGCGCGCGGGCTGATGGCATCGGCCGTGGCCGATCCGGATCCGGTGCTCTACTACGAACACATCGCGCTCTATCGCGACCCGCGGATCAGACAGGTGCTCGGCGCGGACGTGCCCGCGCCCATTCCTCTGGGCAAGGCCGCGCTGCGACGGGCAGGCAGCGACGTCGCGATCATCTCGTACGGCGCTTACGTGCACGAATGCCTGCGGGCCGCCGAGGCCCTGGTCGGTCAGGGCGTCGAGGCTTCGGTGTTGGACTTGCGCTCGCTGGTCCCGCTGGATCGCGCGGCCGTGCTCACGGTGGCGAAGCACTGCGGCCGCGTGCTCATCGTGCACGAAGACTCGCGCACCGGCGGCATCGGCGAGAGCGTGGCCGCGATCATCCAGGAAGAAGCGTTCGAGTGGCTCGATGCCCCCGTGCGCATTCTTGGCGCCCTCGACACGCCCGTGCCCTACGCGCCGCCGCTCGAAGAGTTCCATCTCGTGAGCCAGGGCGAGATCGAGCGTGCGGCCCGTCTGCTCGCCGGGTACTGAACGCCAACCCGATGCGGCCACGGCGTCGGCACCCGTCTGAGGCCGCGCCGCACCAGGCATCACTGCTGCTCGAGGACCGGGCGCTACGGTACGACCACGCGCACTCGTTCGACGCCGGGCTGCTGCCTACCTCGTTGCGCGCCGTGACCCGCACGTAGTACGTGCCCGGCGGCACGTTGGTGAAGACCGCGCTGGAGCCACAGGGCGACGCGTGCTACCGCGCGCGGCAGGGCGCCACTGGACGCTCGCGCGCCGACGGCTCCATCAGCTCGGGGCGATCGTAGGGCGCAAATCCCATCCAGAACCACGGCAGGCACGTGTCACCGTACAGCGCCTCCACGGCGGGCAGGAAGAGGCCGCGGGTGTTGCCGCTGGCCGACAGGAACAGCACGCCGCGGTTGTATTGGCGAAAGCCGAGAGCCAGGTTGTTGGTGCCGTCGTCCGACCCCTCCTTGAAGAACGCCGGTCCCAGCGGCGACTGGTAGACGCCCCAGCCCAAGCCGTACCCGAGCTTCACGCCTCGCCATAGCGCGGTGTCGCCTGGCCAGTGTGATGGGAACTGCGCCGGTGAGACGATGGCGATCTGCGAGCCGAGCATCGCGTCCATCGACTGCGCCGACAGACCCTCACCGCGCAGCACACCCGCGAAGAACATGGCGTAGTCATCAAGCGTCGTGTCCATCGAGCCGGCGGCGCGGGGACGGCGGCGCTGGTTGTGGCCGAGCGCCTTACCAGACGCGTCGTAGTGGTTGGTGGTGCGGCTGGCGAAGTCGTCGCGCCAGACCATACTCGTGTTCTTCATGCCGAAGCGATCGAACACGCGCGTCTGCATCAGCTCGGTCGTGCTCTTGCCAGCGCGCTCTTCGACGATGAGCTGCAGGATCTGAAAGCCCTCGCCGGAGTACACATAGCGGCTACCGGGTGAGAACTTGATGTCCAGCGTCTCTGGATCGTTGAGGAAGCGCCAGTTGATGAGGCCGGTCGCGTGGCTGAGCATCATGCGTGGCGTGAAAGTGCGCCAGCGCGGGTCGCGTGCCAGGTCCGCGAAGTCGGGATACTCGGGGAGTGGCTGCTTCAGTAGCGCCGTGACCGGTGCGTCAAGGTCGAGCACGCCTTCTTCGGCGAGTTGCAGCGTCATGTGCGCAAACGCGGCCTTGGTCAGCGACGCGCCGTACATCACTGTGTCGGTGGTCAGCGGCCGCTTCTGGTCGATGTCGGCCAGGCCATAGGCCTTGCGATACACCACGCGGCCGTCGTCGATGAGCGCCATGGCCAGGCCCGGCACCTGGGCGCGCGCCAGCAAGTCGAACAGACGCGCGTCGACCTCGGCCGCGGCGAGCCGCGTGCCCGGGATGGTCGACGATTGACCGGCCGGCTGCGCGGTCGCGAGCGCTCCGGCGACCAGGACCGTCGCCAGCATCACGCCCGAGCGCGGCTGCCACATGCTGGATGAGACGGACGCACCCGTCGGCGAGTTCGCGGTCTACTGTTCGGCGCGCGTGCCCGTGAGCGGGTCACGCCCATGGCGGAACTGATGCCGCTGTGCGGCAGCGCCTCGACAGTCAGGGGCTGAGCCTGATCTGCACGTCGCCCTCGACCACTCGCGCCTCATGACGGCTGACGCCGAGCGCCGGGTCCTGGGTCAGGCGTCCACTGCGGATGTCGTAGCTCCAGCCGTGCCACGGGCACGTCACTTCGCCTTCGGCGTCGATCTTCCCCTCGCAGAGCGGGCCCGCGTGATGCAGACACAGGTTGTCGATGGCATGGAAGCCGTCACCGAGCAGGAAGAGCGCCACGTGGCGGCCTTCCACCCTCACGAAGTGGCCGCCTGGTCCGAACCCATCAGCCCGGCCCACGCTCACGAACTCGCCGGAGATCGGCGCGAGTGGCAAGGGCTACTTTCGCGCGCCTGGGGTGAGGGTCGTTTCTTTCCGCTCGCCGCCGCGCAGGTAGACCAGCTTCACTGGCTGATTCACCTTCAGCACCTCGAGCGCGTAGGTGTAGTCGTAGATGTTGGCAATGGTCTGCTCGCCCATCTGCACGATCACGTCGCCCTTCTGCAGGCCGGCCTGTTCTGCGGGGCCGCCGCCGATCACGCCGCCGAGCAGCAGGCCCTTCACGTCGGTGGCGTAGTCGGGAATCGTGCCGGTGAAGATCCGCGCGCCAGCGCGGCCGCCGGTCTGCTGCACCTGGTCCACCTTGGCGAAGGCCAGCGCCTCGGGCTGGTCGCCCACGCGCGAGGCCAGAGCCACGGCGAAGTCGACCACGCGGTCGAGATCCTCGTAGTTGATCTTGTCGGCCGTGTCTGACGGCTTGTGGTAGTCCACGTGGGTGCCGGTGAAGAACGCCAGGCTGGGTACGCCCACCTGGTTGAAGCTGGCCACGTCGGTGGGCTGGTAGGGATCGTCCTGCAGTACGAGGTCGAATCCGGCGGCCACGTTCGCCCGCTCGATGAGGGGCTTCCACCCGGGGCTCGAGCCGACGGCCTGCACCGTCAGCTTGTTGTCCTGCATGCGGCCGACCATGTCGAAGTTGAAGTACGCCGCCAACTGGTCCACGGTCACAGGCGCCGTCGTCACAAAGGCGTTCGAGCCAATGAGGCCGATCTCCTCGGCCGACCAGAATCCGAGCATGACGTGGCGCGACCGGATCGGCTTCTTCGCCAGCTCGCGGCCGGCGGCGAGCACCGCGGCGGTGCCCGACGCGTTGTCGTCGGCGCCGTAGTGAATCTTGCCGGCGTCTCCCTTGGCGGCGAGCGAATTGCCGTGGCTGCCGTGTCCAAGGTGGTCGTAGTGGGCGCCCAGCGTGACCCACGGCTTCGACAGCGCGATGCGTGAGGTGGCCGGCAGGTAGCCCACCACGTTGAAGCCTTCCTGCTTCTCGCGCAGCACGGCGGTCTTGATGGTGACCGTGACGTCGGGAAGCGGGAAGCCGGCGGCGTGAGGGTTCGCCGAGTCGAGCGCTTTCTGGATCTCTTCGAGTGTCTTGTCCTTCACGCCGGAGAAGAGCATCTTGGCGGCGTCGGCCGACACACTGGCGGCCACGATGCCGGAGCCCGCGAGCGCCGTGTCGAAGTTCATGGGAATCGTCTCGCCGGCATTCGGCGAGCGCGGGCCCGTCACGACCAGTAGCGCCTTGGCACCGCGTTGCCGCGCCTGCATCGCCTTGTAACGCAGATCCGCGTAACGCGACAGGATGCCTCGCGTCTTCTGGTCCGCGTCCTCCGGGAAGTAGCGGAACACCACCACGACCTTGTCCTTCACGTCGAGCGTGGCGTAGCTGTCGTAGCCGAAGTTCTGGGATTCAGGCACGACCAGGCCGTAGCCGGCGAAGACGACGGGTCCGGTCGCTTCCGCGTTGTCCGAGAACGACAGCGCCTGCACCTGCGACACGCGATCGAACACGCCAGTCGCGCGCGCATCGGGCGCTGTCACGGTTGCCACCTGCAACGTGGTGCCGCCGTCTTTCACGCCCGCAGTGAAGCTGAAGGGCAGGCGGAAGCCTGTCTGGCCGGGCAGCGGCACGGCGCCCATCTTCGTCAGCTCCGTCGCCAGATAATCGGCCGCCAGCTTCGCGCCCTCCGAGCCCGCCTGACGTCCGGCAAGACGGTCGGACGCCAGGGTCGTCACATCCGCGCGCGTTCTCGAGGTGACCGGCGCGGCGGCCTGACCGGCCCACGCCGTGAGCGCGGCGGCAAGGCACGCGCCAAACAACATGAGCGCGACTGCGCGCGCGAAACGACTCGTCCTCATATCGATCCTCACTGGTCGCCTGCCGTCAGTTCTTGCGGGGCGGCGCGTTCTGAATGGCCGTGCGGGCGGCCTCGTGATTCCACTGCGCCAGGAAGATCTGCCCGGCGCCACCGCCCGAGCGCGCGGACGTGAAGGCGAGCTGCGTCCCGTCGGGCGACGGTACCGGCAGGCCATCGAAGCCGCCGGAGTAGGTCACGCGCACCGGCTCCTTGGTACCCGCGGCATCCACCATGAAGACCTCGAAGTTCTCGAAGCCCAGCTTGTTCGACGCAAACAGGATGTACTCGCCAGACGCGTGCATGTAGGGCGCCCAGCTCATGGCCTTGAAGTTGGTAATCTGGGTTGGGTAGGAGCCGTCGAGGTTCATCGTCCACACCTCGGCGATGAGGCCCTGCTCGTCGAACCGCCGCCAGAGGATCTTCTTGCCGTCCGGCGTGAAGAACGGCCCGCCGTCGTAGCCGGGCGACGTCGTCAGGCGACGCTGGCCGCTGCCGTCGGCCTTCATGATGTAGATGTCGGCGAACCAACTCGGGTCGGTGGCGAGCTGCTTCTGCTCGACCGGGCTCAGGACATGGTCGAAGGCGGTGCGGGTCGACGACAACACGATCCATTGGCCATCCGGCGAGTAGCCGGCTTCGGCGTCGTAGCCCCGCGCGGTGGTGAGCCGCGTGAGCGCCTTCGTGCCTTCCTTGTAGGCGTAGATGTCCATCTCGGGGTCGTAGTCCCACGCGTAGCGGCGTTCCTTACCCGAGGCGCGGAAGGCGAGTTCTTCGTCCTGGTACTGCTTCGACTTGGGGTCGTGGTGCGTCGAGGCGAAGAGGATCTCGTCGGTGCCCGGACGGAAGAACCCGCACGTGGTCTTGCCCACGCCGGGCGAGATGCGCGTCGCGTCGCCCGAGGTGAGGTCCATCACGTACATCTGATAAAACGGGTTGCCCGGGTCGCGCTCGCTCTGCAGCACGAGGCGCTTCCCGTCGGGCGACCAGTAGCCTTCGCCGGCGCGCTTGCCCTCCACCGTGAGGCGTCGCACGCGCGAGAGGAACTCGCGTTCCTGATTGGGCGCATCCTGCGCCAACGGCACGGCGGCCGCGCCGGCCACCACGAGCAGCGAGACAAGGGCACGTCGGTTCACCTCGTCATTCTACCCACACTGGAGGGCGGCTGCCTCGCCTGTGGGGACCGCGTGCCGAGGCCCGGTCAGCCGGTCCGGCAGGCGGGGCGGACCGGTCACCGCGGCCGATCGGCGCACGACGGCCGGTGACCACGCGTCGGCCAGATATCGTCGCGCCGGTTCGGCGTCATCGACGACGCTCGTACTCGCTCACACGGCCTTTCACGCCGAGGATGAGCCGATCATTGGGCACCGCCAGGTCATAGACCTGGTCGAGATCGGCGACGAGGGTATTGAGATGGCCACAGATCTCGAAGAGCTGCGCCCAGTCTTTGGAATTGCGCGAGAGCCGAGACGCCTCGAAGCACAGGATGATCCCGACATGGCCCAGGGACACCTCTGCCGCCACATGCTGGAAGCCGGCGCGGTGGGCGAAGCCGCAAGCCGAGATCCCAGGGTCGTCCAGAATGGTGACGGGCTCCGGCCAGCCGAAGGCGATCGCTTTGTCGCGGAGACCCTCTGGAGACGGGTGCTCTCGGTGTGGCTCCGCACCTGCTCCAGGCTGGACTGGCGGACGTACACGATGGCCGCGCGTTTCACATGGTCCGCCGTGATCCTATCGCTCAGCATCACGCCCTCCCATCGGAGCCGCGGTGTCGACGTCGACCGCCGCGCGCAGCAGGAGTTCGGCCAACGCGCGGGTCAGCTCCCGTTGCTGGGGAACGGTCAGGGCGACCTGGAGGTCGTGCCCGTCCCCGGTTGGCGGAGATAGCCGCATCTGGCGGGTCGGTATCGACGGTCTCGTTCGAGGCATCGCAGCCCTCCTTGGAGGACAGTGATACCTTGGGCAGATCCGACCGACGCACCAGCGCATCCAGCACCACGCGGAGCTCCTGAAGAGCCGCGATGGCGACCCGCGGCGCGCCGAGGGTGAAGACGGCGCACGCGTCTGCGTCTGTCATCCACGAGGGTAGGGTGCCCCGCGTCCCGTCTGGCAACTCGCAAAACAGCCACGCACCGCCGTCATGCGGCACGCTGCGGTTTACGTGCGCCATCTGGCCATAGAGCGGGTGCCAGCGATAGTGAACGGTGACGTGCGTCAACGTGCGTCGTTCTTCAGGAGGCTTGGCGCTGCTGA
>JANORI010000082.1:0-2226 GCA_031415235.1 Acidobacteriota bacterium
GCGCCGACGGGGGCGGGCTGGTCGAGGTCCGTGCGGACCGCTAGGCGTCAGAAACGCATGCCGATTTCCGTGTATGTGCGAGCGCCTCGCGCCGATTGCATTCAGGCGGCCTAGCCGCATCGGGTCGCCACCACTTTGCAAACCCGGCGTCGGTCGGCCGACAACGCCCGGCGCACCTGTCGGATTCGGCTCACCGGGCGAGCCCCCCGTTGGGGTGCTTACCCAATCCTGGGGGGCGCGAGGGGGGCGGTGACGAGGTGGTCGAGCAGGGTCCACTCGCGGTTGAGGAGCAGGACACGAAGGGCGAGCATGCGGCGAGCGCCAGCTTCGCTCCAGCGCATTCCTGCTTGGCGCATGCGTGCATGGGTGAGCTGCTTGTGGGCGCTTTCAATGGCGCCGCTTCCGATGCCGTAGCCCTTGGCGAGGTATTGGTCATAGCGCATGCGGGTACGGTTGTCGGTGAAGTAGGTGAGCAGATCGGAGATAGCCGCCTCGCAGAGGAGTTGCTGGGATCGAGCGCTGCGCTTGGGTTTCATGTTCTGCAGGAGGGCGATGACATCGTCGACCTTGCCGGCGCGGAGGCAATCGACGATTCCGGTGGCCCAGCGTATTGTCTTCTTTGAGTCCTGGCCGTAGAGGATTCTCGCCGTGTCCCAAGCGTGCTCGGCTGCGTGCCAGAAATCGAGGATCTCGCAGCGTTTTGGGAACATCGCGGCGCGATTCCAGATCCACTTGGCACCATCGCCGACGATCACCACGACGGTGTTTTCGCCCAGCCATCCCAGCATCTGGAGTTTCGCCCAGATCAGATCGAAGACCTCGTCGGCGCTCCCAAGACAGGAAACCAGAAAGCGCCGCAGGACAGAACGACGTCCTGGCGAAGGTTGAGTTCTCTCAGCCGGTAGAAGGATCACGCCGGACTTGTTCTCACGGAAGCCGTTGCCTTCGTCGGCGGGAAGCGCCGGCAAGGGAGTCGCAGGATCTGGATGGCGCCGCCGCGTCTTGCGCCGTTGCATCCCCAGCATGCAACCGTCGGTTCCGATGACGACCGCGTCGGGTGCGTTTTCGTGGACCGGCGAGTCGGGTGTCGTCCGGATGTCCGCGCAACGTCGAGCTAGGTCGTGCATCGCTCGCCACGCGGCTTCGCCGAGTCGCTGGGTTACCTTCCACAGTCCCATCGGACTAATGGCGATGCCGAGCAACCGCTCCACGATTTCGCAACCCTGGACGAACGTGCACAAGGTCGCGATGAGCGCGAGCAGGCGCGCCAACGCAGGGCTGTAGCGTCCCGCTTCAACGCCGAGCGCTTCGTCGAGTGGATAGCGTGTCAGCTTGCAAGGGGCACAGCGGAAAGCGGACCGCCACAGCGAGATCGCGCCCGCCAGCGTGGTCAAGTGGCTCTTCTTGCGCCCCTTGTTTTCCATCGCCTTGCCGCACGAGCTACAGCGATAGCCAGCTTTGCGCGCTGCAAGCTCTTGCTCCACCAAGTCCACGCGCGCTTGCATGTCCGCGCTCATCGCCGCGCGGTGGTGCTCGATCACATCCTTTTCGAGGCGCGAGATGAGCGGTAGCTCGAGCTGTTCGGACTGCACCCATAGCGGCAACTGCACCGGCGTAGCCATTGATTACCTCCCGGCAGCCAGCTCCTCGACTGCCGGAACGTTCAGTGGTACCTCGTTGAAGACTCTGTCCAGTTTTTTGCACCAACCCGAACCGTCTGTGCGGGAGGTTCTTCGTGCCCACGTCGCCCATCGACCGCCTGCGCAAACAGCTCGAAACCCAACGCCGGGACACACTTTCCTTCTGCCGCGCGCTCGACCACATCGGCTTCGACCCCAGCAAGCTCGACTGGGTCACCCTCCGCGCTCTGCATGAACGAGATGCCGACTGCGCCGAGCTCCTCTACGGCATTGAACGCAGCCACATCTCAACCTCCAACGTTCAGAAATACCGCTCCGAGGCCGACGTCCTTCACAAGACCGCGCAGGCCTTACGCCTGCAACTTCGCAGCGCGCTCCCTGGCCCATTTCAAAAGCGCCTCGACGATGCCCTCCCCATCGCGACGAGCACCCTCACCAACGACGACATCTACGCCGAAATCCGCGCCGCCCCCTGATCCCCCCAGGATTGGGTAAGCACCCCGCGCCCCTGGGATGGAGGCGCGCCACCAAACGGGAGAAGGGAGGCGCGTCGGCCACGCCTCCCTTGTCAGCTGCAATTGGTATT
>JANORI010000083.1:0-2936 GCA_031415235.1 Acidobacteriota bacterium
CGAATGTCCGACTACGTGGCGATTTTCCATGGTGCGTCGAAGGTCGTCGACGTGGGCTGCGGACGCGGCGAGTTCCTGGAGCTGCTGCGCACCGCCGGCAGTACTGCGTGCGGCGTCGACCAGAACCACGAGATGGTGGAACGCTGCCGCGCCAAGGGCTTCGACGTGGCGGAAACCGACGGCCTGGCCTTCCTGCTGGCCGCGCCCCCGAGCAGCCTGGGCGGACTCATCGCCACCCAGGTCGTGGAACACCTGCAGCCCGACTACCTGCTACGGTTCCTCACCGCCGCAGCCGACGCGCTGCGGCCGGGCGCGCCCCTCGTGCTCGAGACAATCAATCCGGCCTGCTGGAGCGCGTTCTTCGACAGCTACATCCGCGATCTCACGCACGTCCGGCCCGTGCATCCAGACACGCTCAAGTTCCTCGTCATGGCCGCCGGCTTCAGTGACACCGCCGTGCAGTGGCGCTCGCCGTACCCCGACGGGGGCAAGCTGGAACGTCAGCCCGACGCGGTGCGCCGTCTCACGAACAGCTCGCCCGAGTTGAAGCCCTTCGTGGACGCGGTCGACCGCAACGTCGACCGTCTGAACGGCATGTTCTTCACGTTCCGGGATTACGCGGTCGTCGCCAGGCGCCCGTGATGGTCGGGCGCGAGACGTCTGCGACGACAGGCTCGTGTTGAGACCAGGCTTACGAACCGCCCGCATGTTCGTGGCCACATCCGCGCTGTGCGCGCCGGTCGCCAGTGCCCTGCTGCTCGCGGCAGACGGCAAGCCCGTGTGGCCCACGACCATCGCGCTCGTGGCCGGCATTCTCGCCCGCGCGGTGGCGCCGATGTCGACGCTGCCCTTGCTCGCTTTGCTCGCCGTGGCGCCACTGTGGCAGGCCACCGTCGCCCTGACGACGAGCGGTGGTTCTGACCTGCTCTGGGTGATGCCGTGGTTGGCCGCGCTGGCGGGATGGCTCGCCTGGCCGCTTTCCGCGGGGTGGCGCGTGGACGGCGCCTGGCGCACCGGAGTGGCGGCATGGGCACTCGTGCTTGCGGTCACGTGGCCGGTCACCGCGCTTCGCGAACTCGACTTCACTCTCCACACCATCGGTGCCGGTGCACCAGTCGGTTCGTTTGGGCCCAGCGCGCAGGTCGCGGCGGCGCATGTCACGTTGGCGGCAGCAGCGCAACTGGTCGCGCTGCTGCTCTTCGACTGGGCGTGGGGCGCACCGATCGGTCAGCGGAGACAGGCCTGGCTGGCACTGGCGCCGGGCGTGGCGCTGGCGTGCGGCATGGCGATGTGGCAGTACGGTGTCGACCCCGCATTCCTCAGCCGGGAGCCGTGGATCGCCCTAGGCCGCGCGGCCGGTCCTTTCTTCGATGCCAACGCCATGGGCGCGCTGGCGGCGCTGATCGGATCGGCGCTCGCGAGGCCGAGCATGCGCCCGCTGGCCATCCCGTCGCCGGTCTGGAGCGGAGCCTGGGTGGCACTGGCGGTGGCGGGCGTGGCCGCGTCAGGGTCGCGTACGGCCCTGGCTGCACTCATGGTCAGCGCCGTCGTGGCGGCACTGACGACCATGCGTGGCCGCCAGCGACTGATGGGAGTGGTGGTCGTCGCGGCACTGCTTGCCGTAGCAGGACGCATCGCCTCCGGCCAAGACGATCTCGCGGCGGGCAACGCCGCGGAACGGCTGGCTGGAACCATCCGCCGCGTGCTCGACGGCGGCGCGACCGCAGCGTGGGAGATCGTGTGGCGTCGCGACGGCTACGGTCCGGCGTCGATGGCGGCCATCGCGGATCATCCCTGGGTGGGCGTGGGCCCTGGCGCCTTCGGCAACGTCATTTCCGACTACGCCGCCACGCTCGCGCCGGGCTACCTACTGCCGCCCGACAACGCGCAGAACTGGTGGCGTCAGCAACTCGCCGACTTGGGTCTGGTCGGCAGCGTGGGCCCGATGCTGTGCGCGCTATTGGCGCTCGTGGCGGTATTGCGCTCGTGGCAACGGGCCACCGATTCGTCGGCGTACCGCACCATGCCACTTGCCGCCGCGGGCCTGATGGCGTTTGTCAGTCCGCCAACGCAGCACCCGGTGCTGCAGGCGCTGATCGGACTGCTCGTGGCAGACGCGGTGGCACCGCGGGAGGTCACAGGTGACCCTCAGGCGGCCGCCCGTCACTGGCGTCCGGCAGTCGTCCTGGTGTGGGCCGTGGCGCTCGTCAGCGTCACGGGACTGGCGTGGGAGGGCTGGACGTCGTTTCGGCCACCCCAGCGTGCGGCGCGGTTCCATTTCGCCTACAACTACGGCCTGTCCGCGCCCGTGCGGACCCCATTTGGCGACGGGCGGTGGTCCGCGCGGCGATCGGTGGCTGTCTTCCCACCCGAGGGCGCGGTGCTCGTCGCGCGCGTCGTGCTGCCGCACGACGACCTCGCGCGGCTACCGGTGGTCGTGACCATCTCGGATGGCGACGACGTGGTGTGCCGGCACGAGGGACGTGACCGCGCGGCGTTCGAATGCCGCCTGGCCGTGCCCGACGGGCGCTGGCCCTTGGTACAAGTGGACGTCAGCCGCGCCTGGCGCACGGAAGGCGGCACGGAGCAGGCGGCGCTGGTCTCAGGGCGCTTCGAGCGCTAGTCCGTGGTGCACGTCCCGCCGGCATTCGACCGCCGATCCCTCGCCGCTCCACCCCACCGCGCAGAGTCCGCGCGGCGGGCACCCCGGACTGGCGGCGTTGCGTCTCCGGTCGAATATGGCCAATGTGCTCGGTCGGCGCGCCTGGCCCGCGACGCGTCTCGTCGGTCTCGGTGCTCGCCGGGATTGCCCCACGGGCTGCTAGCCGAGGAACACCCCGATGGCCTGCACCACCTGCCGCAACTGGTGGTCGTGCAGCTCTCCGTAGATCGGCAACGCCAGGACGCGAGCCGCCGCGGCATCGGCGTGCGGAAAC